>CALCHA010000707.1 GCA_937901265.1 uncultured Phycisphaerales bacterium | reverse complement strand
GGTAGGCGGCACCGAGGGCGGCGTGGCAAGTTCTGCCGATTTTTTCATCGAAGAGTGTGTTTTTGGTGTATTTGGTGATGCCGAAGTTGGTACCGATGGCGAACTCGCCGAGGGTACGGGCGCCGGGGTCCTGATCGATCATGGTGAGGAGGAAGTCTTCGCCTTTGGCGGCGTGTGCGTCGACGACCTTTCCGGCCTTGAAGGTGAGGGAGATGTCGTGGACCTCGCGGCCATGGTGGACGGCGGGGAAGGAGTAGCGGATGGTTCCCTCGGTGGCGTCCTCGATCGGGCCGGTGAAGACTTCGCCATCGGGGAAATTTTCGTGGCCATCGCAGTTGATCCAGGTTCGACCTTCGACGGCGACGCGGAGGTCGGTGTCGAGGCCGATGACGCGGACTTCTTTGGCACGGTTGAGGAAATCGACGAGGCGCTGCTGTTTTTCGGAGACGGCTTTCCACGCGGCGATGGGGTCGGGGAGGTGGAGGAGGCCCGCCCGGAAGACAAAATCTTCGTAGTCGCGGAGGGACATTTCAGCGTCCTGTGCGGCACCGGTTGTGGGGAACCGGGTGCCGGTCCAGCGGAGCTCCTTTTTGGCAGCGCGTTCGAGGAGGCGCTTGAGAAAGGGTTTGCGGGCCTGGGAACTGAGGGCTTGCTTGGCGGGGTCGACGTTGCTCAGGCACTTGGTGTTTACGTCGGCCCAGATGCCGAAGTAGACGTCGATTTTTTCGACCATGAACTGCTGGATGGGGTTGATGAAGGAAAGCTGGTCGTCGGAGGCGAAGCGGAAGAGGGCTTCGTCCATGGTGTCGTTGGTGAGGTTGAGGAAGGGATGGCCGCCGGCGATGAGGACTTTTTCGAAGAGGGCTTCGATGAGGGGAAGCCCGGCGGTTTCGCCGCCGATGCGCACGAGGTCGCCCTTTTTGACGCCGGTGGAATAGTTGACCAGGACTTCAGCAAGCTTGTCGATACGGGGGTCGCGCATGAGAAAATCCTGTGGAAGTTGTGCAGGCAAGAGAGGGCAGTTTACACTCCGGCGGCGGGAGGGGCGAGCAGCAGGAAAGAGGCGCATGTGGGTCTGTATGATCGGGACTACTACCGGAGGCCGGGCCGGGCGGGGGGCCTGGGAGCGACGAGCATGTGGTCGGTCACAACGTGGCTGATCGTGATCAACGTGGTCGTGTTCGTGGTGGACGTGGGGCTGCTGGCGGTGGCGACGCAGGGTGCGCGGCAGCGGCATGTGGCCGTCCCGGCGTGGGGGCCGCTGTCGGCGTGGGGCTACTTTTCGATTGATACCGCGATCGTGCATGGGCAGTTGTGGCGCCTGTTGACGAGTGAATTTCTGCACACGGGGCTGCTGCATCTGGGCGTGAATATGTTCGGGCTGTATCTGTTCGGTCCGGTGGTGGAGGTTCGCCTGGGGCGGCGGCAGTATTTGTTTTTCTATCTGCTGTGCGGAATGGCCGGGCCGCTGCTTTATGCAGTGCTGTGGGGGGTGGGGATTTTGGTGCCGCATGCGCCGTTGTTTCTGGTCCCGCAGACTGCGGCGGTGCCGCTGGTGGGTGCGTCGGCGGGGATATTCGGGGTGCTGGTGGCGGCGGCGTATCTGTCACCGGACCGGATGCTGGACCTCTATTTTTTCGATTTGCCGCTGCGGCACTTTGCGTGGGTGATGGTGGTGGTGGCGGTGTATACGCTGCTCGTTCATGGGCCCAACGCGGGGGGGCAGGCGGCGCATCTGGGGGGAGCCCTGCTCGGATTTTTCCTCATACGCCATGCGGGGGTGCTGGAGCTTGCGGGGCCGCGGCGGGTGGGGCGAGGTCGCGGGAAGGATTGGTCCAGGGACCCGAACCGGTGAGGCCACACGTGCGTCACTTCTCGGCGGGTTGTGTCGCCGCACGCGTTAACATGTCGGTCGCATGGCGCAGCTCGTAGGCCATGCGGTCCTTCCCGCCCGCCCGTTTCAGATCAATTTCATCGCCAAACGTTTTGTGTAAATCGAGAAATGCCTGCCAGTGGTGCGCATGGAGCGCAGAGAACAGGTAGTCCGATCGGTCTGCCAGATAGCGAGGCCGGTCATCCACCAGCCGCGATTTGTCCGCCAGGAGCTTCTCGTAAACGGACTTCACCAGCTGCCAGGTGTCCTCGTGGCGAAATATTTCCCCATCGGCCCCGCTCAGCCTGTCGATGTTCGCAAAAACTTCGAGGAGCACCCGCGGGACCTGATCGCGCCCCGTACCCTTTTCCACGGCCTCGCGGCCCACGGCGATCGCCTGCTCGACGGAGCCATACCACTGCGGCGAATAGTAAAAAGCCCGCGAATTCCAAGCCGAATAGTTGCCGGGTTCCGCCAGCAATGCGCGGCGGAACCACGCTTGCTCCCCCTCATCGTCCGCCGCTCCGCTGCGAAAATCGTCCATCATCACCAGGGCGCTGTACACATTCAGCGGATCTTCGCGCCACGCCTTGAGGGCTCTTGTCTTTGATTCCTCGATCAGGTCCATGAACAGTTGCATGCCTTTGGGGGTCACCTGATCGATCGTGTCACCGCCCCGCTCGTCCCATGCAAACTGCTCAAAATGGCGAGCCGCGATGGCGTCAGCCCACCCGCTGTCGGGTGCCACTCCGTCGACGACCCGAAACACGCGGTCATACGCCGCCCCCCGGTCTGGCGACAACTTCACCGCCGAGTTGTACATCCCCGCGACCAGCGCCTGGAGCTCGCGTGGATCGGGCTTGGAACTCACGTACGCCGGCAGCCATTCCAGCGCGGCATTGAAAACGTTGGCGAACTTGACGCTGACGGTGTAATCCGCAGGCCACTCGATCGAGCCCATCAGCACCGCCATTTTGAGCGTGACCAGCGCCTTGGTCGCCGGGGGATAGTCCGCCTTCTGAAGGTCCTGGTAGGCGGGCAGGAAATGCTTGGATACCTGCGTGACGTCGATGCGCCCGTTGATCAGCCCGTCGCTGACGTATTCCAGCCGCACGAGCGGATCGGCGCATCCCGTCTCCACAGCTGTGGTCAGAAATTCGAACTGCTTCACGCCATAGGGTGCGGCCAGACCCTCCTCGGCGGGGCCATTCCATTTTTCGTCCTTGCGCCCGGCGCTTTCGTAGGCGTCGACCAAATAGGTCTTCACCCACTTCTCGCCCAGCGCATCGTCAGCCGCTGCTCTCGCCGCGCGCAGCCGTGCAAAGACAGGCTTAAGCAGCGTGTAAATTTCATCGCGCGTGTCGGTCGGCGTGTCGATCGCATCCGCCGCCTCCAGCAGCGGGACCATCGCCGCAACCGGCAACCCGCTCAACGTTTTGACCGCGGCGGCATGGGTCTCTGGCTTCTGAAGATCGCGGATCAGGGGCGCGGGATCGTAGCTCTCGCCGCCCGCCTGCCCGCTCGCCACCACCACGAGCCACAAGGGAACCCAGGCCGCCAGCCGCAAAATGCCCGCCATCGAAGATTCCTTTGCTGAGGAAAAGCCTGCCTGAAAAGGAGGAGTGATCCAATGGGAATTATGATATCGTAAAGAGCGTCTGCGAGGGGAAGCAAGAGCGAGCCGGAGGCAATGATGAAGAACGCTGCAATCCTGGGAACGCTGATGGCGGCAGGGCTGCTTGCTTCCGGCGTGACGTTGTACCCCGCCCGATCACTCGCCGCCGCCCCCAGGGCTGCCGCTGCCCGGTCCGCAGCTCCCAATCCTCGCCAGATCGCCGAGAAGGGCTTGCTGACCCTCAGGGCCCACACGCGTGGCGTGACTTGCCTGGCATTCTCCCCTGATGGAAAGTGGCTCGCCTCGGGCAGCGCCGATCACACGATCGCGCTCTGGGACACCGCCTCCGGGAAACTTGTCCGCCGCCTCGAAGGGCACCGCAGCGAAGTGACCGGCCTGACATTTTCGCCCGACGGCAAGTGGCTCGTCTCCGTCGGGGCCGAACGGGGCATCGTGGAGTGGAGCACCGCCACCTGGCGCATTGAGACGATCGCCTATGCCAGCAACATGTGCTATGCCGTTCATTTTTTCCCTGATTCCAAACGTTTCGTCATCAGCAGCGTGGGCTTTCAGGTGTGGACCGTCGGCGAAGACGCTCCCACCGGCGCCTTCGACATTCAAGACTGGTCGCCCCGTTTCATCATTGCCAAAGATGGGGAAATCATTACCGGCAACGATTTCGGCACCGTCAGCGAATGGGATTCCGTCACCGGCGACCGGAAAAGCGAGCACCAGCGTCCCATGGCCGATCTCCCGCGCGCCACCGGCGACAGCAAAAATCGCATCATGGGCGTTGCGGAGTGCCCCAATGGCCACATCCTCGTCGGCGACATTTCCGGCCTTTGGGACTGGGACCGGCACAACAAAACCTTCACCTGGATCGGCCGCGATGTTTACGACCCCGTCGCCGTTACCGCCGACGGCCGCATCGTCATCGGCAGGAGCGACAAGTCCGTCTGGTTTCGCGACAGCGACCCCTCCCCCGTTGTCCTCGATTTCCACCTCGTCTTCCAGCCCCACGGCATCGCTCTTTCTGACGATGGCGCCCAGTTCGCCTACGCCGGCCGCGGCGAATGGTCCGATGAGGGGTGGCGCTCTGGCGGCCCGGCTGAGGTCCGCCTCATCAGGATGGCCAACGTTCGGGCGGGCATCGCCGCCCAGCGCGCCACTGAAGCCAAAGGCAAAAACGGCAAGCCCACGCCCGATCCCTCCATCCTTCCCGCCGGCACCGTGGCGCGCAACAAATGGGGAGACGCCACCACCCTCGTCGCCCCCGCCCCCACCCCCGACATCCTCCCGTAGCCCCGCGTGTAACCCCCGGCCCGCACCGCTATAATCACCCGCCTTGCATTCTTCCAAAGGCTCACCATGCGCATTCTCGTCACCGGCGGTGCCGGCTTCATCGGGTCCAACCTCGCCAAACGCCTCGAACATGATGGGCATGAGGTGACGGTCCTTGATAATTTTTTCTCGGGGGGATTCGCCAATCTGGTGGATTTTCAGGGGGAGGTGATCGCCGGCGAGCATGGTGCCGCGGAGCCTTGCGCGCGGTGCGAGGTGATTTTTCATGAGGCGTCGATCACCGATACGACCGTGACGGATCAGCTGTTCATGATGCGGAACAATGTGGAGGGGTTCCGGCACGTTCTGGGATGGGCGGCGCGGTGGCATGCGCGGGTGGTGTGGGCATCATCGGCGGCGGTGTATGGCAACCTTCCCGCGCCCAACAGGTTGACCGACAAGCCCGCGCCGCTGAATGTGTATGGCTACTCGAAGCTGGCGATGGAGCGGCTGGCGAAGCGGTGGGCCGCGGAGCACTCAGAAGTGCCGATCATCGGCTTGCGCTATTTCAATGTCTATGGTCCGGGGGAGCAGCACAAGGGAAAGTTCGCGAGCATGATTTATCAGCTGGCGCAGCAGATGAAGGGGGGGAAGCGGCCGCGGATTTTCAAATTTGGCGAGCAGAAGCGGGATTTTGTGTCGATTCAGGATGTCGTGGAGTGCAACCTGGGGGCGATGGTGGCGGATCATCCTCCACAGGCGGGGGTTTTTAATGTGGGCTGCGGGAAGGCGCATACGTTTAACGAGGTGGTGGCGGGCTTGAACCGGGCGCTGGGGATGGAGCTCCAGGCGGAGTACATCGACAACCCCTACGCCTTTTTTCAAACGCACACGGAAGCGGACATCACCCAGACGCGTGAGCTGCTGGGTTTCGCCCCGAAGCACACGGATGTGGCGGAAGGCATTCAGGCCTACGCCGCGGCAGGTTTGTAACCGGATCGTGGAACGTCATCCTGTGACGCGCATCGCCACCCTCCTGCAGATTGGATCTTCATGCAACGCCTGATGGACACCGCACGCCGCACTTTGAACGGGGAACGCCGCAGGGTGGTGAGCGTGGCGACATTGCTGCTGCTGGCCGGGGCGGCGGTCCGGGGGGAAACGCCATCGAGCGCGCAGCAGGCACTGGTGGCACGTCTGGTGCCCATGAAGGAGGTGCACACGCTCAAGGCGCGATTCCTGTGTGAAAAGCGTCTGGCGCTGCTGGAGAGCCCGCTGGAGAGTTCGGGGCAGGTGTGGATTCGGCGGGGAGAGAAGGCGGCGGACAATGGGGTGCGATTTTCGACCGAAAAGCCTTACGTGTCGGAGCTGATCCTGACGGATGGGAAGGTTTATGCGCGGTC
>CALCHA010000706.1 GCA_937901265.1 uncultured Phycisphaerales bacterium | reverse complement strand
GGCGCCGGCCACGGGGCGTTGATCAGCAAGGTGCTGCGCTGCGGAAGTTTGGACCAGATTTCTTCGGTGATGAAGGGCATCATCGGATGCAGGAGCTTGAGCGAGGTGGTGAGACAGTGGAGGAGGATGGACTGGACCGCGGAATCGCCAGCCTTGATGCGAGCCTTCGCGATTTCGAGGTACCAGTCGCAGAGATCCGTCCAGAAAAAGGTGCGGAGGGATTCGGCGACGTCCGCAAAGTGGAAGGATTTGATGGCAGATTCGACGGTTTTGATGGTGCTGTTCAGCCGGCTGAGGATCCAGCGGTCTTCGAGAGTTTCAAGTTTCAAGTTTCGAGTTTCGAGAGGGGCGGTGGTGTCGGCGATGTTGGTGAGGATGTAGCGCGCCGCGTTCCAGATTTTGTTGGCGAAGTTGCGGCCGATGTCGAATTTGGGGGAGGTGTTGATGCCGGTCTTGGGGTCTTTGACGACCGGCATGCGGATGTCCTGGGTTTCGGTGGCCATGGAGGCGAGGGTGAAGCGCAGGGCGTCGGCGCCGTGGCTATTGATGATGTCGACGGGGTCGACGCCGTTGCCTTTGGATTTGGACATGGTGCGGCCTTCGCCATCCTGGATGACGGGGTGGATGTAGACGTCTTTGAAGGGGACTTCGCCGTGGCAGTAGAGGCCGAAGATGACCATGCGTGCGACCCAGAGGGTGAGGATGTCGCGTGCGGTGGAGAGGACGGCGGTGGGGTAAAAGGTCTGGAGGAGGCCGGGTTCGGGGGGGAGCGAAATATCAGAGCCGCGACCGTGAGGGAGCGACCCATCGGGATTGGCGGCAACAGGGTCGCTCCCTGACGGTCGCGGCTCTGATGGTTGCGTGCTGTTGTTGGGCCAGCCCATGGTCGAGAGGGGCCAGAGGGCGGAGGAGAACCAGGTGTCGAGGACGTCGGGGTCACGGACGAAGCCGGCGGCTTCGAGCAACTTTTCGAGATCAGGACGACCGGACTTAACACAGACGAAAAAAGGTTCGGTTGCGACTTCTACTCCCAAAACTTTGGAGTCGGATTCGTTGAAGCAACGCTGGACGTTCCAGTCTGTATAGTGTTCAAAGCCCGCAAGATCCGGATCGTCATAGAAATGAGAAACGGCTCCGAAAGCCTCTGCATCAAGACGTGAATGAGACCACACCGGGATTCTGTGCCCCCACCAGAGTTGCCGCGAGATGCACCAGTCGCGTTTTTGGCCGAGCCAGTCGAGGTAGCCTTTGGCGTAGCGGTCGGGGGTGATTTTGACGCGGCCATCGCTGACTGCGTCCATGGCGGCCTGAGCGAGGCCGGGGGCACGGGTGCCGTCGGCGAGGGTGATACCGGCGGCGTCACGCTTATCAGAGCCGCGACCGTTAGGGAGCGACCGTGTTGCGTGGATCATCGATGGGTCGCTCCCTGACGGTCGCGGCTCTGATGGAATGTGGAATGTGCCTTCGGTGTTGGCGCCTTGTTTGTAAAGCGTGTATTGCACGGCTTCGTCAACGTTTTCCGGTTTCCAGAGGTAAGGAGTGGAGCCATGACGACTCCAGATTTTTGCGTCGTCGGCCACAAGTCCTGCCTCGCGCAGACGGCGTGTGGCGTAGGATTTGAAGTCGTTCATCATGCGTTCCGGCGCGGCGTTGCCTGAGACGACGGCGTGAACGTGGTTAGATCGCACGTTGATGGCGTGGAGCTTCCAGCCGCGATGTTGTGCGACTTCTTTGATTGTGGCCAGGATCGATTGGCGCTGGGCGATTGAAAGTTCCAGAGGATCGTCTTTGGAGTTGCCGCGTTTGAGTTCGAGGAGTTTTGGATCGGGAGGAATGAAGGGTGTGCCGTATTGATTGTGTTCGGGATCGATGGAGCCTTGTTCTGAGCCGTGCAACCAAGTGGCGAAGGTGTGGAAGGAGAGGAAGTAGGCCAGTGCGTTGGAGTGAGCTGTTTCGGGTTCGGTGGCAACACGGTCGCTCCCTGACGGTCGCGGCTCTGATGGGCACGGTTCCGACGGCGTTGCCGCCGCGATATCGCCCATCCTCACGAACCATTGGTCGGAGAGGTAGGGTTCAATCGGCGTCTTGCTGCGGTCGCTGTGGCCGACTTCGTGTTCGTGCACTTTGGTTTCGGCAATCAAGCCCAGCGTTTCCAGGTCGGCGAGGATTTGTTTGCGCGCGGCGGTGGCGAATTTGAGTCCGGTGTAGGAATACGCTTTGCCAAGAAATTCGCCGGCGCCGTTTTCGTTCACCTTGCCGTCGGGGGTGAGGAGGTTGATGAGGGGGAGGTCGTGGCGGAGGCCGGTGGCGTAGTCGTTGTGGTCGTGGGCGGGGGTGACCTTCACGACGCCGGTGCCGAAGGCGGGATCGACGAGCAGGCCATCGGCGATGATAGGGATTTTGCGGCCCACGAGGGGGATGATGACGGATTTGCCGATGAGGTGCTTGTAGCGCGGGTCGTCGGGGTGAACGGCGACGGCGGTGTCGCCGAGCATGGTCTCCGGCCTCGTCGTTGCGACGATGAGGAAATCTGAATTCTGAATTCTGAGTTCTGAAGGATCGTCAGGGGCAACGGGATACTTGATGCTGGTCATTTGCCCCTTGACCGTCTCGTGATAAATCTCATCGTCTGCGACGGCCGTTTGCAGCTGGGCGTCCCAGTTCACCAGGCGCTTGCCGCGGAAGATGAGGCCATCCTTGAACATCTTGAAAAATGCTTCGCGCACGGCCTTGGCGCAGACGTCGTCGAGAGTGAAGCGGGTGCGGTCCCAGTCGCAGCTGGCGCCGAGCTGCGCCTGCTGGTTGAGAATGCGCGCGCCGAACTGTTCCTTCCATTCCCAGATGCGGCGAACCAGTTCCTCGCGGCCGAGATCGTGGCGGGAGAGCTTTTCTTTTTCAAAGATCGTTTTTTCGACGACCGCCTGCGTGGCGATGCCGGCGTGGTCGATGCCCGGCATCCAGAGGGTGTTGTCGCCCTTCATGCGGTGGTAGCGCGTGAGGATGTCCTGGATGGTGCCGTTGATGGCGTGGCCGAGGTGGAGGGCGCCGGTGACGTTGGGCGGCGGGATGACGATGGAGAAGGCCTCGCGCGTGTCGCCAGGCGCATTCGGGACGGCGTGGAAAGCCTTGGCGTCGAGCCACTTTTTGTAAGTGGGGGCTTCGACGGACGCGGGATCATACTGCGGGGGGAGATCGATGTTCACGGGTATTCCTTGGGAAAATTGGAAGTGATCAGCGGGGTTTCCATGGCGTGATGCCACTGATGTCGTCGAAATCATCGTCGTTGGTGACCAAATGTTCGAGTGATTCGCGACGCATCAGGGCGATGATGGAGGCATCATTGGTCAAAAGATTATGCGCAATGGCGGCCCCCGAAATCTGCCGGAAATCGGGCGCTTCGACGGGGATCACGTGGAGCTTCATCCCGCCGATGTCGTGGCATGCGGCATGGTAGGTCGCCAGGGAAGCAATGAGGGCCGGGTGCCGCTGGATGAATGCCAGGGGCTTTGTCTGAACGAATCGCGACTGAACATCCGCGAGCATGACCTTGTGCAGGGCATCGGCGATGACCAGTGCGCTGGTAAACCCAGTGATTTCTCCAGCCACGACTCTCCGAAGGAAGGGGGTACAGAGAGCGGAAAAAAGAGGATGTTGCGTAAAGTGATAGATCAGAATATTAGAATCCACGAAAGCACGCGAGCCAGGCGGAAGGTCAAGGCTCATCGTCTGGTTCCTCATAGTGGGTGTAGGCCTTTGAACGGACAATCCGGTCGAGCATTGCGGGATCAATTTGGAGACGGTGCCGCGCCCACCAGTCGATGAGGTCCACGCCGCCCTCGGGGCGCGGGTCTGCCGGATCGTCGACGCGGCCGGGTGTCGCGGCGGGAAGCCGCTCCGCGGAGCTCTCGCTGACGGTAATGGTAAGCGGGCGATGCTCCGGCAACTCCACCTTTTCATCCGGGACCAAGACCCCGTTCTGGTAGTGGGCCTGGAACTGTATGGTCATTGAACACCTCCAGAGGACGCTCGCATCATACTACCTGGCGCTTTCCGCCTCGTGCAGGAGATGATACTCAATGCCATCCAGCAGCGCCTGCCAGCTCGCGTCGATGATGTTGTCGCTGACGCCGACCGTGCCGAACAGGCTCGATGTC
>CALCHA010000705.1 GCA_937901265.1 uncultured Phycisphaerales bacterium | reverse complement strand
TTCGGAGATAAGGTTTGCCCGCGTAGCCAGCGGATGGTCTCGCCCATATCGCAAATAGTTCCGCCGGCGCGCTTTGTCGCTCGCTTCACAAACAGGTCGATACAGTCGCCATCGGGATACAGATAAGGGGTGCGAATGCGCGTGTGCGCACCATGTTCGGAGCACTTGAACAAGACGCTCATCGATCGTGCGATTGTTTGGCATGGAGTGAATATTTCCATGGTCATGAAAATAAGTCCTCCTGTAGGGGCGGAATTGCTCGCAGCTCGCCGTCGTGAGTCAGTTTAGCTTCGTTGCAGAACTGATGCCAGATTGTTGCAGGATTCGTGGCTGGCTCGGTAATGTCCGACGGCACGTAGGCGATCTTATCCTTGTACGCTTCCGTCCATCGATGCTTGTGCTTTTCGCCTACCAGCTCGCCAGTGTCCGCATTGCGGTGGTCCTTCCCCAGATCGAGGGCGTACAGGCGTCCGTCGAGTTTCGAGATGATGGCGTAAGTGAGGGTGCCGATGGCACGGTTGAAACTGCCTCGCACAAAAAGCGGGGATCCATTGGCAGACTCAATTTCCGCCCGAAACTCAACCGACGAGGAGTGATCCTCGTCTTCTACCCACTCAATATCGCCGACGATTTTCTTCGATGCATCGCTGATTATCGCGTCAAATTCTGTCTGGGTGAGCGCCATGAAGGCAACTATACGACAGCAAGTCGGAATATGCACCCTGTTGCATATCGGGACATGGCGGACATGCGCGTTTTCGCGAAACGCCACTGCTGCGCAGCTCTACCTTCGGCCTCTCCCCCCCGGCGCAAAAAAATGCCGGTGGTCACGTGGGAGATGACCACCGGGCTTCGTGGGGAGAAGGAAGGAACTTCATCAGCCGTGAGTTGTGGGGGACTCGAGCGGCTGACACTTCATCGTAGGCACGCGCGCTCGCCGAGGTCTATAAAAAGGACGATTATTGATAAAATTCTTTTGTCATTGCGCCATAATTCACAAAGACTTATGCCGCCGTCGCCGCGGGCGGCGTCTCCCCACGCCCGAGGGTTTGGCGGGGCAGCGCTGCCCGGCTGCTTATCCCACCGCGATGGCTGCCGGGTGCTCATGCCCGGCCAGCGCCAGGTCCAGCATTCCCGTGGACCGCGCCGGTTGCATGTTCACCGTTGCCGAGCGCAGGTCACGCAACGCGTTCTGCAACCGCAGCAGCAGCGGCAAGCGGCCCTGCACGCCCACCTTGCGGTAGATCGACTTGATGTGCGAGTGCAGGGTGTGCGGCGAAAGGCTCAAACGGTCGGCGAGCTGCTTCTCGCCATCATCGGAGTTCAGCCCGCGCAAAACCACCCACTCGCGCTCGGTCAGCCGCTCGAAGGGCTCGCCCAGCGCCTGCGGGCCGGTATGAAACACAAAGAGGCACTTGAGCAGTTTGGCCAGTTGCCCCGCGACCATCAGGAGGGCATCGGTGGTCTGTGTGGACAGGGCCCCTTCGTCGCCGCGCTGGTGCACCAGCAGCACCAGCCGATGCTGCTCATCGAGCGTGCGGGCGAAGACCAGGGCCCGCGGATAGGCGCCCACGCCGGTCACGCCAATCTCCGAGAAGCCCGAGTCGGAGGCCAGCCCCGGCCGCATGGTGGGCTGCGACACCGCCGCGAGCGGGCGGGTCTGCCGGCAGATTTCGACCAGCCGCGGGGCAAAGGCGCGGGCCGACTCACCGGTCGCGACCGGGCCGGAGCCGGCATGCAGCACCAGCTCCGCGGAAGCGTCATCGAGGCCCTCGGTGCTGCGCACGACCGCCAGGGTCAGAGGCCCGAGGTCGAGCATGTCGCTGAGGTAAGCGGGGATGCGGGTGGCGAGCTCGACCGACTGGGTGAGGTCGCCGAGCGTCGTGGCGATGGCCATGAGGGTCTCGACATGGGAACGGGACCAGGTGTGAGTGAGGAAGGGCATAGTGAGCACCCCGAAGAAAAAAAGCCTTTGGACCACGTTGCCGGACGACCGGGCGGGAGCACGCTGGCTGCCTGCCGTGAGGAACACAAAGCGTTCGGCTCTACCGGTCCAATCGACGGAACCAGGGGAAATCTACATGCAAAGGTGCGGTGAACCCTGGAAATCGTGCGGCTATTGCAAATTGAAAAGGGCGCACCCCTCCCCGGAGCAGGGGAATTTGCAATTTGCAACACGGAGGGGTGGCTGCGGGAAGGGGAGGACAGGGGGGCGGCCTCAGAGCGGTCAAGAAGCCGCATTCACGCCGCGGGCGGCGCTCTTTGCCGCAGAGATGAACAATTCTCCACGTTTTTCGTAATTGGGGAATTGGTCCCAGCTTGCTGACGCCGGCGAGAGGACGATGGCGTTGAGGGTGGGGTCGGCGGCGCTCCAGTAAAGGGCGATGGGCACAGCGGCTTCGAGCGTCGCGGCATAGACCATGCGTTCGGGCAGGAGCTCGCCGCCCAAGGCGCGGACGGCGTCGACGATGGCCTGACCGGTCTGGCCGATGCCCAGCACGCCGCCGGCGTGCGCGGCGAGGGCGGTATGAAAGGGGGAGAGATCGATATGCTTGTCATAGCCGCCGACGATGAAAATGGCGCTGCCGCGGGGAAACGCGTGCAGGGCGGTGAGGGAGGCGTCGGGGGTGGTGGCTTTGGAATCGTTGTAGAAGCGGAGGGTGCGTTCTTCGCCGGGCATGGGCAGATGGAGGGTGTGGACGAGCTGGAGGCGGTGCGCCAGTCCGGGGAAATGGAGGATGGCGTTGCCGGCGCCGGCCTTGTCGAGGGGCAGGTCGGGGGGCAGCGCCTCGAGGACCGCGAGCGCGGCGCGGGCGTTGGACTGGTTGTGCTCGCCCGGGATCACCAGCGGCAGCGGGCCCTGCGGACCGCGGGTCGTGTACTTCACCACGCGCGCCCCCTGGGCCTCGGCAATGCGGGTCCAGCGGCTGACGAGGTCGTGGTCGTTGTTGAGGATGGCGACGTCGCCGGGCTTCTGGAAACGCAGCAGGTTCTGCTTGGCCGCGGAATAGAGGGCCAGCGTCTGGTGGCGGTCGAGATGGTTGGGGTAGAGGTTGGTGACGACGGCGACGCGCGGGGACCAGTGGATGCGCGGGGTGTCCTCGAGCATGAAGCTGGAAAGTTCGAGGACGACGAGGTCTTGCGGGCGGATGGCGGGAAGATCGCTGAGGAGGGAGCGGCCGATGTTTCCGCCGAGGAAGACGCGGGGGGAATCCTGTTGGGGGGCATCGGAAGATTGGTGGAGGCCGGCCTTGAGGGCTTCGAAGATCAGCGCGGTGGTGGTGGACTTGCCGACGGAGCCGGTGATGCCGATGGTGAAGGCGGGGCAGCGTTCGAGGAAGAGGTTCATCTCGGTGGTATAGGGGATGCCTGCGGCGAGGGCGGCCTGGACGGCGGGGGAGGTGTGCTTGTCGACGGCGGGATTGAGCACGAGGAGGTCGGCGGCGAGGAAGTCGGCGGGATCGTGGCCGCCGAGCTTGAAAGTGATGGGAAGGCCGTGGAGTTGGGCGATGGAATCGGCGAGGGTGTCGGCGGCGGCGGCGTCGTTGACAGTGACGGTGGCACCCTGGGCGACGAGCCAGCGGGCGACGCCGACGCCGCCACCGAAGCGGCCGAGGCCCATGACGAG
>CALCHA010000704.1 GCA_937901265.1 uncultured Phycisphaerales bacterium | reverse complement strand
TGTTCGACGACGATGACGGTGTTGCCGATGTCGGTGAGGTGGCGGAGCGTTTTGATGAGGCGGTCGTTGTCGCGCTGGTGGAGGCCGATGGTGGGTTCGTCGAGCACGTAGGCGACGCCGACAAGGCCGCTACCGACCTGCGTGGCGAGGCGAATGCGCTGGAATTCGCCGCCGGAGAGGGTGCCGGTCTGGCGATCGAGGGAGAGGTAACCCAGGCCGACATCGTTCATGAAGCCGAGGCGGGCTTTCACTTCCTTGAGCACGGGGGCGGCGATCTGGCCGCCTTCGGTTCCCAGATCCAGCTCGCTGAAAAAGAGCAGGGCGCGGGCAATCGTCAGCGCGGTCGCCTCCTGAATGTTCTTGCCGCCCACGCTCACCGCCAGCGCCTGGGGTTTCAGCCGCTTGCCCTTGCACGCTTCGCAGGGTTGCTCGGAGAGATAGTCATGGAGGCGGGCTTTAACGAACTCGGAATCTGTCGTCTCCCAGCGTCTTTGCAACATCGGCAGTACGCCCTCGAATTCCTCCCGATACTCCTTTTTGTCCTTCGCCGTGGTTCCGTGCATCAGAATCTTGCGCATTTTTTCTGGAATATCCGCGAGGGGCATCTGCTCTTCGACCTTAAAATCGCGGCAGAAATGGCGCATCAACCGGCTGTACCAGATATTCATCCGGGCCCCGTTGCGGCGGAAGGGCTCGATCGCCTCCATCACCGGGCGCGCGTCGTCGGGCACAATCAGCGCCTCATCAAACTCGAGAATAGTCCCCAGGCCCGAACACTCCGGACAGGCACCCCATGGCGAGTTAAATGAAAACAGCCGCGGGGAAAGCTCCTCCAGCGACGCTTCGGGATGGTCGGGACATGCATACTTGCTGGAGTAGGAGTGATCGACCCATTTCCCGCTGCCCTGCGGTGCCTCCACGGCCACGATCACCTGGCCATCGGCCAGCTTCAACGACAGCTCGCCGGAATCGGCGAGGCGCGACTGCACGTCTGGCTTGTGAATCAGCCGATCGACGACCGCTTCAATGGTGTGCTTCACATTTTTATCGAGCGCGCCCACGGCCTTGATTTCGCTGACGACTCCATCCACGCGGCAGCGCACGCAGCCCTGCCGCGTCATCGCCTCAAGCGTCTCCTTGTGGGTTCCCTTCTGGCCGCGGACGAGCGGCGAGATCACAATCACCTTGGTGCCCTCCGGCTTTTTCATCACAGAATCGACGATCTGCGTGGGGCTCTGGGAGGCGATCACCTTCCCGCAGACCCAGCAGTGGGGCGTGCCGGCGCGGGCATAGAGGACGCGCAGGTAATCGTAGATTTCGGTGGTCGTCGCCACCGTCGAGCGCGGGTTGCTGGATCCCTGCCGCTGCTCGATGGCGATGGTTGGCGGCAGGCCCTCGATCTCATCGCAATCGGGCTTCTGAATCTGATCGAGGAACTGGCGGGCGTAGGCGCTGAGGCTCTCGACGTATTTGCGTTGGCCCTCGGCATAGATGGTGTCGAAGGCCAGCGATGACTTGCCACTGCCCGAGAGGCCTGTAAAGACGACCAGCTGATCGCGTGGAATCTCCAGCGAGACATTCTTTAAATTGTGCTCCCGCGCCCCCTGAATACGAATAACCTTCAACGCCATGATAACTCCGCGCGCAGCCCTGAGATCCGAACTTATCGGACCCGAATGAATCCCGTATTGTAGCAACCCGATCGGCCCCCACAAAACGCCCCTGCCGCGGTGCGGAAAATGCCGGGGTTTTGGGTGGCGTTCTATTGCCGCCCCACTTCCCGCGTCTCTCGCTGGCGAGCCCGGCGCCGGCTGCTACGGAGCTCTCCTCATGGATTCTGCGCCGGCGGCGCTGCGCCGCGCCCACCTCGGCCACCCCTTCCCCCGCGCCCCGCTGGCGCGCCCGCCGGCACGACCATGGCTCCGCCATTCTTCGCCCGCGCCGCCTCCCAGGCCGGCAGATAGGGCTTGGCCAGCTCCGTCACTTCCAGGGCATTGAGCGCCCACTGAATCGACGCCACGCCGTGCAGTTGCCAGCCATCGGTGCTGCCCAGAAACACGGGATCCGTCACCGGATGCACGACGTTGGGCCCGGTCACCTTCACATTCTGCGGAATCTGCATGCCTTCGGTGATCACCGCCGTGCCCACCAGCTTGTCCCACGCCAGACTGCCCAGCGTCTGGTCCTTGCGCATTGCCGCCGCGTAGGCCGCCCCGCGCGGGGCCGTCATCTGGTTCCCTCCGCTCGTCGACACCGCCTCCATGACCTTGGTGAACCCGTCCCAGAAAGCGGGCTCATCGAACATCTGCTTTTCATCAAACATGATCTCCGGGCCGCCGAAAATAATGTCGAAGTAGTTCGCGCCCAGCGGCCCGCCATTGCTCCGCGCCACAATGTTGCGCATCCCCGCGAGCACCCGATCGCGCCACTTCGTATCGCCGGTCCGCTCCCACTCGGTCGCCCAGTTGATTGAATAGCTGATCCACTCCAGGTTGAACGCCACGTTGGCGTACCGGGCTTCGACCGGCGTTCCATCGGCATAGTTCTGCAACACCGACGGCCCGCCCCGCGGCGCGGGCGTGGGCATCGCCGCCAACTCCGCCGGTGACGGGGCAGGCGTCCGCCCCTGCAACTGCGGCCCATCGGGCGAGGGCACATAGTGCGACCCGTTGTAGACCTGCAGCTTCGCATAGGTGAGATCGGCATCAAGCTGCTCGCGCATCAGATCCCCCACGCGCTCATCGCCGCCCGAGAGGTAATAGTAATAGCGCTTCAGCATCGCATGGCTGATCCGTGGCTGTTTCGCCCCGTCGCCCCCGTGATTCACGTTATGCCGCGAACCCATCGGCGCAAAGGGCCCCTCGTGATAGACGTCCGTCTCACTGGTGTGCCGGGTCATCGCCCCGGCCATGCGATCGGCGTCGGGCTTGCCGGAGCGGAGAAAGGTCTCCCAGAA
>CALCHA010000703.1 GCA_937901265.1 uncultured Phycisphaerales bacterium | reverse complement strand
GGTGGTGGGCATCTCGTGGGTGGTGCCGGTAGTGCCGGTGGTGCCGGTGTGGGGGGCCATGGGGGTGGTGTGATCGGGGGTGGCGGGCAGGGTGGGCGCGGGCGGGACGGTCGGGGTGGTGGTTGAGCCGTTGTCGCCGCAGCCTGCGATGAGGAGGGCGGCGGGTACCACAAGGGCGGAGAGAAGCAGGGTGCGCATGGGAAAACCTTTCAAAAGTGCAGCCAGCGCTGGTCAGCGGCAGGCGGAGAAAATGACCACGCCCGCGCGAAGAGGCGCGGGCGTGGACGAATGGGATTCGAAGTCATGCCGCTCAAGGAGCGGTGGCAGGGCTGGTTCCCGGGGTCCAGGTGCCCAGGGGACGCTCGCCCGGGATCACGCTGGTGCCGGTCTTGGTGCCGCCGTCGCCACAACTGGCCAGGGAAAGCGCCATTGCGACCGCAAAAAGGGCGAGGAGGAGAAGGTTACGCATGGGGGGTTCCTTTCGATAACCGGGTGGGTCCATTCCCACGCCAATGGGGCCAATAGCGCCGAAAACGGCGTGCGCGTCAAGACCTTTCCTGAGGTTTTGGAACATTGGCCGCCGGGGGGGGCCGCTTTCCGTGGGGCCGACGGACCCCTAGAATGCCCCGTTCGTCTTGACCAAAGGAGGTCCGCGTGTCGAATTCCCCCAGCACCGGCGGCAGCGCCGCGCCCGCGCCTTATACCCGCGGGGACAAGCCGCAACAATATATGCACCGCCTGGCGAACGGGCTGACACTGGTAGCGGAACGGGTTCCGGCCGTGCGCTCGGCGGCGATGACGCTGCTGGTGCCTGCGGGGGCGGCGAGCGACCCGGCGGGGGCTTCGGGGGCGGCGACGGTGCTCTCTGATTGGATTTTGCGTGGCGCGGGGAAACGTGATTCGCGAGAGATCACGGGGTACCTCGATGGGCTCGGCGTGCAGCGTTCGTGCGGGGCGGAATCGGTCTTCCTGCGATTTTCGGCGTCGATGCTGGGCAAGAAGCTGCTTGCGGTGCTGCCGGTGTATGGCGACATGGTGCAGCGCCCGATGCTCCCCGACGACGGCTTTGAGCCATCGCTGGACCTGGCGCTGCAGCAACTCGATTCGATCGAGGATGAGCCCTCGCACAAACTGTCGATCGCGCTGCGCGAGCGGCATTACCCCTATCCCTTTGGGCGGCCCACGAGCGGCAAGCGGGAGCAACTGGAGGGGCTGACCGCGGAGCTGTTGCGCGGTGATGCCAAAGCGCGCCTGACGCCCGATGGAGCCATTCTGGCCGTGGCGGGGATGTTTGCCTGGGAGGATCTGCTGCAGGAGGTGGAGGCGGCGTTTGGCCCATGGAGCGGCGCCCCGGCGGCGAAGCTGGAGGGGCCGGCGGCAGCGCACGGGGTGCTGCACATCTCGCAGGAAACCAACCAATCACAGATCGGCCTGGCGTGGGATGCGGTGCCGGACGCGGATCCCGACTCGCTGCTGCTGCAGACGGCGTTGAACGTGCTTTCGGGCGGGATGGGTGCGCGGCTGTTCACGGAAATCCGCGAGAAGCAGGGGCTCTGCTATTCGGTGCAGGCGGGCTACGCGTCGCTGAAGAAGCAGGGCGCGGTCTTCGGGTATGCGGGCACCTCTCCCGAGCGCGCGCAGCGGACGCTCGATTCGTTTCTGGTGGAGCTGGAGCGCTTTACCCGAGGCGTCACGCAGGAGGAGCTGGAGCGGGCCTTGATCGGGATGAAATCGCGGGTGATCATGCAGGGGGAATCGACCGGGGCGCGCGCGGGGGCGCTGGCGTACGACTTTTATCACCGCGGCCGGACGCGAACCCTCGACGAGCTTCGCACCCTCCTGGAGGGCGTGACGCTGCCGCGCGTGAACGAATTCCTGGCGGGGCATCCGGTGAAGGGGCTGACGGTGGTGACGCTGGGACCGGAAGCGCTGAAGGTCGAGGGGATAGGGGAGAGGGGGTAGGGGACAGCACGATGGCCGGCGACATTCAGAATTTTCGAGACCTCGTTGTGTGGCAGAAGTCGATGGCGCTAGCCAAGGAAGTGTATCGCATTTCCAATCAGTTTCCGCGGGACGAGCGGTTCGGGCTTACCGGTCAGGTGCGCCGCGCGGCGCTGTCGGTCCCCTCCAATATTGCCGAGGGCCACGCACGCCAGGGAAGGGAATTTTCACACTTTCTTTCCATCGCGCGGGGCTCTCTCGCGGAAGTCGAAACCCAAATGCTGTTCGCGGTCGAGATCGGCTATCTTTCGTTGGATCAACTTGACAAAGCGCTCGCGCTGGCTGACGAAATTAAACGCATGGCCGCCGTCCTGACGAAAAGGCTCGCAGCCAACCGCTGACGGTCTCTCCCCTGCCCCCTATCCCCTACCCCCTTGGAGTAAGACATGCTGACGTTCAAACAGACCAAGCTCAAAAACGGCCTCGACG
>CALCHA010000702.1 GCA_937901265.1 uncultured Phycisphaerales bacterium | reverse complement strand
GTCGCCTCTCAAGCCGCCCTCGGCGCCGGACCTGTCACCCTCAACCACGCCTATCTGGGCCTTTACTCTCTCAAACCGGCATTCCCCGCCACCACCGCGACCTACACCAACACTCTCAACGTCATTGGCGACAGCCTCCTGACCGACGCCTCCGACGTCCACCCCAGCTCCTCGACCTTTCACAATTCCACCGCCTCCAGCCTCGCCGTCGGCACCGTCAACCTCGGCGCCCTCCTCCAACTCCAGTACCGCGTTGACTCCTTCACCATCGCCGAACTCCACCCCACGGCCGATTCCACCCTCGCTCTCGTCAACCCCTTCACGCCCGTCTCCATCTCCGCCCTCACCGCCGACACCTCCCCCCATGCCCTCACCTTCAAAGGCCTCGGCGGACATGCCACCTTCAACATCACCGGCCCCGCCGCCGACACCGGCCCCATCTTCGTCGACAATGCCACCCTCAACTTTCAGGGCTCCGTCGCCTCCTCCTCCGGCGCCATCACGCTCGATAACAACAGCGCCGTGATCGGCGCCACCATCAGCCGCCCCCTCATCCTCGACGACGCCTCCCTCGGCAACTTCAATGCCGGTCCCATCTCCACTGCCGCCCTCACCCTCGGTGACCAGTCCCTCCTCCAGTTCGCGCTCAATGCACCCACCGATTCCGCCAATACGCTCCTCCACATCACCGGCAATCTCATCCTCGATGGCATCCTCTCCCTCCAGCCCGGCGCCGGCTTCGCCCCCGGCGATTACACCCTTCTTACCTACACCGGGTCTCTGACTGACAACACCCTTACCCTCCCCGGCTCCACCCCCTACGCCCTCTCCCTCATCACATCCACCCCCGGCCTCATCACCCTCCACGTCGCCGCTCCCGTCCCCGAACCCGCCTCCCTTTCCCTCCTCCTCCTCGCCGCCCCCCTGCTCCTCCGCCGCAAGAGATAGGGGCCCCGCCCGCCTCTTGAGGGCACCTGTCTAAAAACCGTTTAAAACGCCACGTAACCACCACTTGCCATCCCTTAACAGCTGGACACCTGTCCACCCCTCCTCCGCCCCCGCGAATCAAAAATCCCACAATCGAAAATCCAAAACTTCCGCCCCTATAATTCCCTCCATGACCCAGCCTCCCCACATTCCCGATGATGACTCCCTCGCCGACGACTTGCTCGCCGACTACCAGCCTCTGCCCGTCAATCCCACCGACGATCTTGATCCCTCCTCGCGCCCCGGCGAAGCTGCCGACCAGGACTCCTTCGACACCGACCCCATCTTCGAAGAACCCAAAGACACCGCCCACCTTCCCCGGCCCACCGAATCGGAGGCCACCCGCCTTCCCCGCCTTCGCGAAATGGCCAAAGCGCTGCCCACCTCCCCGGGCGTCTATCTCATGAAGGACATCCGCGGCGTCGTCATCTACGTCGGCAAGTCGCGCTCTCTCCGGGATCGCGTCGGCTCCTACTTCGTCCCCTCCACCGACCTCGGCCGCTTCGGCAAACAACTCCTCCTCCAGTACGTCGCCGACTTCGACACCCTGCCCTGCGATTCCGAAGTCGAAGCCCTGCTCGTCGAAAACCGCCTCATCAAAGACATCCAGCCCCGCTTCAACGCCCGCCTCCTCGACGACAAAACCTTCCCCTACCTCGAAATCACCACCCGCGACGATTTCCCCGGCGTGTACATCACCCGCCAACCCTCGTCCACCGGCACCAAGCTCTACGGCCCCTTCACCTCCTCCTCCGCGCTCAAGGAATCCATCCAGCACCTGCAGCGCGTCTTCAAGTTCCGCACCTGCCACCTCGAAATCATGGAAAATGACCCCCGCAAACGCTTCTTCCGCCCCTGCCTCCTCTACGCCATCCGCCAGTGCACCGCCCCCTGCGCTGACAAAGTCACGAAGGAGGCTTACCGCGAGGACATCGACCGCCTCAAGAAATTCCTCGACTCCAAAGGCAACGGCGGGGCGGAGGTGCTGCGCGATATGACCGCCGAAATGGAAGCCGCCTCCAGATCCCTCGAGTTCGAGAAGGCCGCCACCCTGCGCGATCAGATCAAGGCCCTGCGGGCGCTCTCCGAACGCTCGCGCCTGTCTGCCGACAAATCCATCCAGTCGGAAGTCTTCTTCCAGGACCATCGTCACGGGCTTAAGAACCTTCAGGAATTGCTCGAACTCCCCGAACCCATCCGCAGCGTCGAAGGGATCGACATCGCGCACTTCCAGGGCGAAGCCACCGTCGGGTCGCTCGTCTGCTTCATCGATGGCCGGCCCTTTAAGAACGGGTACCGCCGCTTTCGCATCAAGACCGTCACCGGCGTGGACGATTACAAATCCATCGCGGAAGTGGTCTCTCGCCGCTACCGCGACGCCGGCCACAACGCGGAGCTTTTCCCCGACGTCATCCTCATCGACGGGGGCCTTGGTCAACTGCACGCCGCCCAGGACGCCTTCGCCCAGATGGACGCGCGGCCTCCGATGGTCATCTCGCTGGCCAAACGCGAAGAGGAAATCTACGTGCAGGCGCGCTCCGGCCCGCTGAAACTCTCGCGCACCAACCCCGCGCTCAAGCTCCTCCAGCACATCCGCGATGAAGCCCACCGTTTTGGTCAGTCCTATCACCACCTGCTGATTTCAAAGAAGCGCTTTGCCGCCGAGCTCTCCGCCGGAAAACGCCCACCCAAATCGCCGCGCAAGAAGAAGCAGAATCCGGCCGTCCCAAGCAGCGAACGTCAGCCATGCGCGCCCGATCCGGACTTCAAAATCCTCA
>CALCHA010000701.1 GCA_937901265.1 uncultured Phycisphaerales bacterium | reverse complement strand
CGGGGCGCCTGACCGATGCGGAGTTCGACGCGATCAAAAAGCATCCGACGATCGGGGCCCAGATTCTGGGGAACATCAAGCAGCTTCAGGACGTTCTTCCCGGCGTGCTTTATCACCACGAGCGCTGGGACGGCAAGGGGTACCCGTACCGTCTCGCGGGCGAAGATATTCCGCTGATGGGGCGGATCATCTGCGTGGCCGATTCGTTCGATGCGATGAGTTCCACCCGCACGTATCGGCCGGCGCTGCCGCTGGATACCGTGCTCGAAGAAATCCGCCGCTGCGCCGGCGTTCAGTTTGACCCCGCGCTGGCGGAGGCGTTTGTCACGCTCGACTTCGGCCCCTACCACAAGGCCGTCGCCGAGCACGCGTTGCCGCTGCCCGATCCCCTGCTTTCCCTCGAACCCGGAGCCGCCCTATGAACGTCCGCTGTGATGATTATGACCACGTCACCGTGGTGGGCCTGACGGGGGAGCTCAACGCCGAGACGGCGGATGTGTTTCGCAAGCAGATTGAGGTGCGCCTGGCGCGCAAGGTGCGATTTTTTGTCGTCGATCTCGAGGCGATCACGTTTATCGACTCGAAGGGGCTGGAAGCGTTGCTGTGGGTGCAGGAGCAGTGCGATGAGCAGCTCGGCCAGATTCGCCTTTGCAAACCCGACGATACCTGCCGCAAAATCCTTCAGGTCACGCGTCTCGACGGCCGCTTCGACGTCTTCACGGACGTCACGGAAGCGGTAAAAACCATGCGTTAACCCCTTCCCGTGCCACCGACCGATAGTCGCATTCGTCATTGGTTGTTGGCCCATTGTCATTGATTATGGCCCCCAACTCGCGCCCCGATCCGGCCGATATTCCCTTCAGAGAACGTTGTCTTTCGCACCAGGGCCTATGATCTCCGCCTCTGTCAAACGCAAAACCATCGGCCAGCTTCTGCTGGCCAAGGGGCTTGTCACCCAGCAGGTGCTGGACGCGGCCCTGGCGCACCAGAAGGCGGAGGGGACTGGGGGGCGTCGCAAGCTGGTGGGGGAAATCCTCCTGGAACAGGGGCTGGTTTCGGAAGAACAACTTCTCGAAGCGCTGGCCGAGGCATATGGCGTTCCCTACGCCAAGGTTTCTCCAAAAATCTGCGACCCCAAATGCATTGAGCTGCTGCCGCGAGAGTTCGTCGAGAAGCACACCGTGCTGCCGATGTTCCTGGTGAAAAACACGCTCACGGTGGCCCTCGCGGAGCCCTCGAATCTCTTCCTCATTGAGGAGATCCAGCAGCTCACGGGGTATCAGGTGCAGGTGGTCGCCTCGACCCCGCGCGACATCGCCAGCACGATGCAGGCACATCTGCCGGCCGCGAACGTCTTTGTGATCGACGACATCATCGACGAAGTGCGTCCGGAAGATCTGACGGTTGTCGAGTCGCAGGTCGAGGACATCTCCAACCTGCAGGAAGTCGCCGGGCACTCCCCGGTGATCAAGCTGGTGAACTACCTCATCTACAACGCGGTGCGCGAGGGGGCCTCGGACATCCACATTGAGCCGGATGAAAAGAAGACGCGCGTGCGGTTCCGCGTCGACGGCAAGCTGTACGAGAAGCTCTGTCCCCCGCACCAGATGCACCCGGCGGTGATCAGCCGCCTGAAGATCATGGCGGCGCTGGATATTTCCGAACGTCGTCTGCCGCAGGATGGCGGCATTCACGTGCTGCTCGAAGGCCGCCCCATCGACCTGCGGGTCTCCACGATGCCGGAAAAATGGGGTGAAAAGGCGGTCGTCCGGATCATCGACAACCGCAACATTCCGGTGAATCTGGAAAAGCTCGGCTTCGCCTACGACATGATGACGACCTTTAAGAAGACGCTGGAACAGCCCAATGGGATCATCCTGGTGACCGGCCCGACGGGGTCGGGAAAATCCACCACGCTGTACGCCGCGCTCTCGGAGCTGCACAAGCCCGACATCAACATCTGCACGGTCGAAGACCCGGTGGAGTACAACCTCACCGGCGTCAACCAGTTTCAGGCCAATGAAAAAATCGGTTTCTCTTTCTCCGCGGCGCTGCGGTCGCTGCTGCGGCAGGATCCGGACGTGATCATGGTCGGCGAAATCCGCGATGCCGACACCGCACGCATCGCCATTCAGGCGGCTCTCACTGGGCACCTGGTGCTGACCACTCTGCACACCAACGACGCCCCCTCTTCGATTATCCGGCTGATCAATATGGGCGTGGAACCCTATTTGATCGCGGCGAGTCTGCGTGGGGTGGTGGCGCAGCGGCTGGTGCGCAAGCTCTGTTCGGCATGCCGCGAAGCTTATGAGCCGCCGCTGAACATCCGCCATGTTGTCGAAAAGGCCGCCGGTCCCGTCGATACATTGTACCGCCCCAAGGGCTGCAAAAAATGCAGAAGCACAGGTTTCGCGGGGCGCATCGGCATCTATGAATTTCTCGCGCCCGATGCCGAGATGCTCGATGCGGTGGTCGCCGGCGCCACGATTCAGAAGCTGCGTGACATGTGCAAGGCGCGCAACATCGGCACCCTGCGCGCGGATGGTCTCATCAAGGTCAAGGCGGGGATCACGAGCTACGAGGAAATTCTGAGGGCGACCGCACTATGACCACTGCCATCGCCGCCGCCATTCCCATCGCCCCGGCCGTCGCGTACGCTTATCAGGCGCGCGACCAGAAGGGGCAGACCCTTTCGGGCATCGTCAACGCCCCATCGCTGGCCGACGCCACCCGAGCGCTGCGCAACGAAGGCAAGTACGTCATCGACATCAAGCCCGCCAAGGCCGGCGCCACCGCCGATGGCTCCCCTGCCGCGCCAACGGTTGTCGCCACGAAGAACACCCGCGTGTCCCGCGAAGAGCTCATCAACTTCACCCTGCAGCTCTCGGTGATGGTGGACACCGGTGTTCCGCTTTCCGAAGCGCTTCACGCGCTCGCCGAGCAAACCTTTTCCGACCCCTTCGTGGCCGTCCTCAAGGCGGTCGACAACGACGTCACCGGGGGCAAGGACATCTCCGCCTGCTTCGAGCGCTACCCGCGGGTGTTTCCCCACTATTACATCTCGCTGGTGCGTGCCTCGGAAATCTCCGGCACGATGGGGCCCATGCTCCGCAAGCTCGCCGACTACCTCGTGTCGCAACGCGAAACGGGAAAAAAGGTCAAAGGGGCGCTGGTCTATCCCGGCTTCATGATGGTCATGTCCATCGGTGTGACCATCTTTCTGCTCACGGCGATCCTCCCGAAGTTCACCTCCATTTTCGCCAGCCGCAAGGCCGCGCTCCCGATGCCGACGCAGGTCCTCATGGCGATCTCCGGCTCGCTGATCCACTTCTGGTATCTGTGGATCGTCGGGGTCGCCGCGATCGCGGGGGGAATTTTCTTTCTGCTGCGCACGCCCACGGGCCAGCGCGTTGCGGACGGGCTCAAGCTCAAGCTCCCCATCTTCGGCCCCATGTTCCACAAGCTCTATCTCTCCCGCTCGCTCTCGACCATGGGCACGATGATCTCCTCAGGCGTGCAGATGCTCGACTGCCTCGCCATCGTCAAAGACGTCTCCGGCAACGCCCTGTATCAGGCGATGTGGGAGGATGTCCGCCTCAAGGTGCAGAATGGCGCCCAGCTTTCCGAGCCACTGCTGAAATCGTCGCTCGTGCCCAAGTCCATCGCGCAGATGATCACTTCCGGCGAAAAGACCGGCGAGCTTCCCAACGTCCTCAACCGCATCTCCGCCTACATGGAAGAGGACCTGCGCACCGCCATCAAAACGGCAACGCAATTCATCGAACCGGTGATGATCGGCCTCATGGGCGGATTGATCGGCGGCGTCGCCATCGCCATGCTGATGCCGATCCTGACGATCTCGAAGGTCATGGCGCAATAGCCCATCCGGATTCCCCCCTGCAACTGGAAGCGCCCTCCCTCGTTTCGCTATGATGCGATCTCTTCACGTCCCCTGGCGGCTTTCCATGAACAGCTGCGTGACCACTGCTCGGCTTCTGACTATCGCCTTGCTTGCCACCTGTGCCATCGTCCCACCGGTGCGCGCCCAGATCGTTGGCGGACGCATCGGGGATTCCCCCGCCGCCGCCACCAAGCCCTTGCCCAATGACAGTGCTGCCCAGGATCTCGTGGAGTTCCTTCGCAAGCGCGACAGTCTTAAGCCCGACGATCTGCCGGGACGGCTGGCGCTCGCCCAGTGGGCCTTTTCCAGGCAGATGTACACGCAGGCCGCCGCATCGGCGCGTGAAGTGCTCGATGGCGATGCCGACAACCGCGCCGCCTACACCCTCCTGCGGCAGGTAGATGACGCGGTTCAGCTCCCGCTCGAACCCACCACCGAAGCCGCCCTCAAAAGCGAATTTAAGCACCGCTTCAACCGCAACTTCAGCACCCGCAACTCCCGCCACTTCGTGCTCTGCTACGACACCTCAGACAGCTTCGCCGCCCAACGCGGTGCCGCCCTCGAAAAATCCTACGATGCGTTCATGGCCTACTTCACCATGAACAAGCTGCGGCCCAATTTCCTCGAGCATCGCCTTGTCGTCATTCTCTTTCAAAATCGCGCCGACTATCTCACGTACGCCCGGGACACCGAAGGCGCCGATCTTCAATGGGCCGCCGGATTCTATTCGCAGCGCAGCAACCGCTCCGCTTTTTACGATGATTCCACCGGTCCCGAGGCCCAGGACGCCGCGAAAAGCCTCGCAAAGTACCGCACCCGTCTCCAGCAACTCAACACCCAGATCGATGCCGCCAACGCCCACGGCAACCATGCCCAGGCCAACCAGCTCGCCGCCGAACGAAACTACCTTGCCGACGCATTGGGAAAGGTGGACAACCAAAACGGAAACACGCTCTCGCAGATGAACGCCTCCAAAACCGCCCACGAGGCGGCCCACCAGCTCGCCTTCAACACCGGCATCCAGAAACGCCTCGTCGATTACCCCCTCTGGTTCTCCGAGGGCCTCGCCTGCAGCTTTGAGTTTGAAGACCGCATGAACCGCCGCGGCCCCGCGCTCATCAACCCCGGCCGCAGCGAGCTCGTTCACGAACTCATGGCCGCCGACAAGCTTATGCCCCTCGACAAATTCATCATCAATCCCCGCCCCGCCGAGATGAACGAAGACACGCTCACCATCGTCTACGCCGAGGGCTGGGCGCTGTTCCATTTCCTCTACCGCACCAACCGCGTCGGCATGGAAAAGTACCTTGCCGCCTACAACGCCGAAAAACCCCTCACCGCCCTGCCTCTCACCGAACAGCACAAACTCTTCACCGACGCCTTCGGCAACGACCTGCAAACCCTCGACAGCCAGTTCAAAGCCTACCTCAAAACTCTCCCCGCAAAACCGGCCCCATGAGACCGATTATTTTCCGAAGAGCGCGGCCGCCGACACACGCACGCAATACACCTCCGGACCGCCTGTAAACGCCACCACCTCGTCGCCCATTTGCGTCCAGCTCGCCCCGTCCAGTTGCGCCGCTTGTCCCGCTACCCGCTCTTCAACGGACATTGTTCCATCGCGTTTAGAGTGAGATTTTCCACAAATCACTATCCAGGGACGGAAACGTTTTCGTTCGAGCATCCAGGCGAAAACACGAAGGGACGAAGGGCCCACGAAGTTCACGAAGAGGTTTGTCAAGACTGGGCCACGTTTCTCTGAAAGCGATTTGTTGCTGGAGGGAGTGCGCGCTTTGGATCAACGCCTTTGTGGGCTTCGTGTTTCCCGTCGTCGTCAGCGTCGAGGCGTGGCCATGGGTGGCCGGTTTTTGGTTGCGGCTGCGCGGCGCCACACGCGCGCTGCTTTTGCTCATCGATTTCCGACCCCGCGGCATCGGAACGAGACGCGGAGATGTGTCAAATCTTGGGCGTTCAGTTCGCCGCGCCGCACCAACACCCCCCGGCCAATCGCCGTAGAGCAGCACGCACCACGCGCCGTAGACCAGCAACTCAACCCCCTACCCACCTCACATTTTTCGTCATTGCGATACACGGTAGCGCTGATTACAGTGGTCTGAAACCCTTTTATCCGGAGCCATGCAATGACGCGAATGAAATCTACGATCGTGGTGGCGTGGTGTGCAATCGCCGGCGGTGTCCTGCTGATGGGAGGCGCTGCCGCACCGGGTAAAGGTGAGTCCATCGCCGACATGAAGGCGCAACTGGCCAAGCTCAAAGCCCAGGAAGCAGCGCTGCAGGCGAAGATCGATGCCGCCGAGGCACCGGCACCCGGCACCCTGCCCGGCGTGATCGCCGAGCTCAACAAGCTCCCCAAAAATCTCTGGCCGGCGGATTCCGACAACCAGACCAAGGAAAGCCTCCGCGAAAAATGGCTCACCGACAACATCAAGGAGGGGGCAGCCTACACCTTCACCGGCAACGTGCTCGTGAGCGGCCCCACGCAAGTCAACGAGGCCGGCAAGCCGTCGGTGCAAGGCATGCAGGTGACGCTGGACTGCGGCAAGCAGACGCTCTGGGGCAAGGAGAAGGACCTGCGGGTCGTTACCGAAATCAAAACGTCAAACCCGAGGATGCCCTCGACTGGAACGAGAAGACGACCATCACCATCACCGGGCCCATGAATTCCTGCAACGTCAACGGCAATCCCATGGAAGTGCGTCTGAAGGCGAGCGAGAAGAAATAGCGATTGAGGGTTCGCGCCGCGCGGGGCACCGGGTGCCGGCCGCCCGTTCAGGCGCGATCGCCCCACCGTATCGACAGCAGCGGCCGGCCCCCGATCGCGGCATAAAAGCTCACCAGCAGCAGGACCGCACCCAGCGCCAGCGGCGTCACCACGCTCCACCCGTACCACACGCCCCAGTCGGGGGTGATCGGAAAGTCCTCCAGCAGATGGCGAAACGCCAGGCAGAACACCAACGCCACCAGCCCGTGCCGCACCAGCAATAACAGGAACAGCGTCCCGATCATCACTTGAAACAGCACCGACAGGGGCTCAAAGGGATTCCACCGGCCGGTCGCCGCCAGAATGACGGCGACGAAGCCCAGCCCCGCCAGCACGCGCCGCCGCAGCGCCATGCGGAGCACCACCAGCAGCAGCAGCATCAACAGCCCGACATAGACAGCGCTCAGCACGCCGGTGAACAGCGTCGACCCGTTGGTCAGCGCCGACAGCCGGGCGAAGGTGGCGTTGACCGACGGCAGCGGCGCGGCGAGGTGAAGGTAGCGCGGGGCCAGCGTGTCCACGGCCGAGAGCATGGCCACGAGCGCCCCCGCGGCGCAGCCCACCAGGGCATCGCGCCCCACCAGCGGATCCACCCACTTGCCCGCCAGCAGGCGCGACCACGAAATCACCACCTCCGGCCACACCCGCCGCACGTAGGGCTCCAGCGCCAGGTAAAACACCCAGACCAGGCTCACCCAGTAGAGGATGCTCCCCATCGCCTGCCGGAACATGCGGAACTCCGCGACCAGGTCGGGCACGTGGTGCGATCGCAGCCCCCAGCCGATCACGCCAAAAACGAAAAACGCCACCGCCATGCGCGTTGCCCCCTGCCGATCCCCGCGTCCGGAGCGAAAGCTGCGATACGCCAGTGCTCCCCCCACGATCAGCAGCACCACCGAGAGCAACGTTTGAATGATGCGGTTGATGTTCGTGCGCGCCACCGGGGCGGGCCAGTCTCCGCGAATCGAAAAGAACACCGCACGGCCATTTTCCGCGGCGGCTTCGGCATGAAACGTTTCCTCCGGGAACTCCGGAAAACGCACATCCCACGCAGCGCGCGCATCGGCGTACACCGGCAGTGCCCCCGTCGGCGGCACCGCACGCGCCGCGGCCGCATCAATCCCGGCAGCGGCCAGCAGCTTCTCCCAACTCCCCTTCGTCCGCCCCTCCATCGGCGAAACCGCCCCCTGCGACTGTGCCTCCTCCCATGGCAGATGGTCCGTCTCCTGAACCTCCAGCCCCACCAGGCGCCCTTCGGGATCGAGCGAGACTTCCTTCGTCCCCGGTCCTGCGGGCGGATCGTCCTCCTCGCGTGCGGTCGTGTCGGATGCGAAAAGTCCCATCGCCTGCCAGGGAACCAGCAGCTCATCGCTCTGGCGATACCAGTAATAGACCATCCCGCCGCGCCGCCGCAGCAGCATCCGCCACCGCTCGGGATCGTGTCGTGTGTCCTCGACATGCGCGATGAACGCGCCGTCGGCCCCAAAGCCACCCGTCCAGTCGCGCGGGGTGCGGTCATAGCCCAGATCATGCAGGATCGTCTTCGCCCGGTCGGCGAGAACGGCGGGCGGCTTTTCCCGGATCACGTTCTGCACCAGAAACGCACGCGGCGCGAGCATCAACGTCGCAAGCATCGCCAGCAACGCCACCACCAGCCACGCCGTCGCCGTCCGCGGCCTCAACCCCCCGGATGCTTCGCCCGCCGCCGCGACCACCTCGGGGCTCGGCGTCTCCCCCGCGGCCAGGATTTCACGAAGCGGATTCCCGCCCGGCAACGCCGCCGATGCCGCCAGCGCCGTCGCCGGCCGGTTTTTCGGATCCTTTTCCAGGCATCGCAGAATCACCCGCTCGACGATGGGATCAATGTCATCGACAAACTCGTGCGGCGGGGGCGGCTCTTCCTGCGAGTGGAGACGCTGGTATTCCCGCACGCCGTCGGCCTTGAACGGGCGGCGGCCGGTGAACATCTCATAGAGCACCAGCCCCAGCGAGTAGATGTCCGATCGCACCGTTACCGGCCGGCTGTTGAGCTGCTCGGGCGACATGTACGCGGGGGTGCCGGCGCGAAGGCCGCCCTCCGTCCGCAACTGGTCAGCCGGGGCGGCGAGACCGAAATCCGTGATTCGCACCGCCCCGCGCCCATCGATCATCACGTTCGCGGGCTTGAGGTCCCGGTGGAGCACCCCCCGGTCATGCGCCGCCGCCAACCCGCCGCAGAGTTGCCGCGCAATCTGCAGCCCCTTGTCATCGGGGACGCGTCCGATGCGGCGCAGCAGCGAGGCGAGGTTTTCCCCATCGATGTATTCCATCGTGATGAACTGCTCCCCCTGGAATTCCCCCAGATCGAACACCCGGCAGACGTTGGGATGCGTCACCTGCCGCGCAACGCGCACCTCGTTCTTCAGCCGCTCCAGCCACTTCGAATCCGCCCCATACAGCGGCGGTAGAAATTTCATGGCAATCGACGCATTCAACGCCAGATCGTCCGCGCGATACACCTCCCCCATGCCCCCCCGGCCCAGCAGCTCAATAATCCGGTAGCGCCCCGCGACAATCGTCCCCGCCATGAATCGCCCGGCATCGACGAAGCCCGAACCCGACCCCGATGGCGTCGGCGTCGAATCCTCCAGGTAGGAAGTCGGATCGCGCCGCACGGTGTCATCGACGCTTCGCTTCGACCCGCTGCTGGAACTCAAATCAATATTCGCCCGGGAAAGAATCGCCGACATCGACCCCAGCGGCGGTATCGGCTCATGCGGGATCAACTGCTGCCCGCTGGAATGCTCCTTGAGCAGGCTCTCCACCTCGGCCTTGAGCTCCCCATCCCCCGCGCATTCACTGATCACGAACGCGGTTCGATCTCCCTCGGGCTTTTCCGTCGCCGCGAGAAATATCTCCTTTACCCGCTGATATTTTTCAGGCGAAAGCGCCATGCACGTTCTTTATGCCTCCGCGCTGCGGAGTTCTCGACTGAGCCACGCACGGGCAAACATCCAGTCACCCTCCACGGTGCGCTTCGAGACCCGGAGCGTCTCGGCGACCTCCTCCACATTGAGCCCTCCGAAGAAGCGCAACTCCACCACCTTCGCCTGCCGCGGATCGACCTTCGCCAGCTTCTCGAGCGCCTCATCCAGGGCGAGGACGTCCTCATCCTTCTGCGGCGAAAGCGCCACCGCCTCGTCGAGCACCACCCGCGCCCGCCCGCCGCTACGTTTGTCACGCTGCCGCGATCGCGCGTGATCCACCAGGATCCGCCGCATCGCTTGCGCC
>CALCHA010000700.1 GCA_937901265.1 uncultured Phycisphaerales bacterium | reverse complement strand
GGCGGGCTGGGTGAGCAGCGCGACGCCGGTGCCGGGGGGGGTGGTGAGGAGCGCAACCGCGGTGTGGCGGCGATTGCCCTGAAGGCGGAGGTCGTCGTGGTTAAGGAGGAACAGGCCGAAATTATCGAGGCGGTCTTTGCCGGGATAGCCAGCATAGGGGCCGTCGCCGATGTAACGGAATTCCGTCATGGCGGCGGGAAGCACGAGCGAGAGGCCGGCTTCGGCGAGCGAGCCTCTGGCGCTGGCGGGCGTGTAGGAAAAGTGAAAAGTGAGGACGCCGTTGGGCGCGATGTCCAGTTGGTAGCCGCCGACGAAACATTGCTCCGGCGCGCCGGCTCGCGGGTAGCGGGCGGAGACTTCCAGGTGGATGGTGTCCTTGTCCTGGCTGGCTTTGATTTCCGGGGACTCCGCCTTGGTCAAAATCGAGCCGGTCCACATGTCGACGCGTTTGGCGCGGCCCCGTTCGGGCTCGGTGAGCTTGCGGCCGGCGTGCGGAGCAATTCCAGCCACGACCACCTCGCCCGCTGAATCCTTGATCAGGAGCTCGCCAGTATTTCGCGAGACCGTGAGAGTCCAGTGCGGGCTCGTAATCGTCACGCCCGCCGCGGTGTCCGCAAGGAGCATCTTTTCAGCAGGCAGCGCGCTGAGCCAGCCGTCGAGACTCGCGCCGGGCAGGGTGAGCCGCAGGTTCGTCTCGTTGATTGGCGAGCTCTGTTCATCGACACAGCGTGCGCTGAGGGTGAGGACATCCTGCGTCGCATCGGCAGGGATGGTGACGGGGATGTGCAGGGTTTCGCGCTGGCGGGAGGGGGTCTTCAGGGAGACTTCGCCGGTCTGCAGGTCGGCACCATTACGCTGCAGCGACCATGCCAGCTTCATGCCCGCGAGGGAGCGGAAATCGAAGCGGTTTTCCAGAGTGAGCGAAATCTCCTGAGCGCCGGGATGGACGGCGACGGCGCGGTCGAGGAATTGCACCGGCGCGTAGACCTTGCGAGTTTCAAGAAAGTCCGGCTGCGGCGAGCGGTCGGCGTACAGAATGCCGTCCTGTCCGCCGGTGCCGTGCATGTCGTAGTAGTGTGTGGCATCGAGCCAGACACTGGAGGTGGGCTTGCTGCGGTCGACAGGTTTGTCGCTGGTTTTCAGAAGGCCTTGATCCATGAAGTGCCAGATGGCGCCGCCGGCGAAATGGGGGGCGGCCTGCATCATGTCCCACTGGTCCTGAATGTGTTCAGCGGCGAGGCCATTGGCGTGGGCGTATTCAGTGAGCAGGGTCGGGCGATCGAGCGTTTCGGTCCAGTGTTTGAGCATCGCATTGGAGGGGTAATGGAGCGCCAGCATGTCGACGAAAGGAGGAAAGGCATCGCGGTGCTCGTCGAAGTAGGTGCCGATGGTGGGGTAGCAGATGGGGCGGGAAGGGTCGATTTCTTTGGCGCGCTTTCCCGCGTCGAAGAGCATGTCGGCAATCTTGTTTTCATTGCCGATGCTCCAGGCGATGACGGAGGGATGGTTTTTGTCACGGATGATCGTGTGTTCAACGCGGGCCAGGACGTTGGCGCGGTACGCGGGGTTGTTCTTTTCAGCGGACTGGAAGTGCGCGAGGGGAACTTCGTCGAGCACGTAGATGCCCGCCTGGTCGCAAAGTTCGAGGAAGCGCGAATTGGGCGGGGAATGAGAAGTGCGGACGAAGTTGATGTTGCCTTGCTGGAGCATTTTGATGTCGCGTACCCAGTCGGCTTCGACGAGGGCGCGGCCGTGCACCGGGTCTTCGTCGTGACGGTCGACACCCCGGAGCTTGATGGGGCGGCCGTTGAGCTTGAGGATGCCGTCGCGGATGGAAATTTCACGAAGCCCGACGGGTTGTTCGAGGGATTGCAGCGGCTGGCCGTTCGCGGAAAGCGTGAGTTTCAGGCGGTAAAGGGAGGGGGTTTCGGCGGTCCAGAGATGGGGATTTTTCACCTGCACCAAGGCGCTGTGGTGGCCGTCAGCGCTGGGCAAGAGGGCGAACTCCGCGACGGTGGCGCCGCCGGGGGCGACGAGTGTAGCGTGAACGTCCGCCTTGCCGTTGAGTTGCACGTTTACGGAGAGATCAGCGGAACCCTCGGCCGTGAGTGTGGTGCTGGTGGTGACGTCCTCAAGATGCCCGGTGGGCAGGGAGAAGACGTTCACATCGCGGAAGATGCCCGAGAGGTCCCAGTCGTCGTTCACATCCGATTGCCAGGCAAGCGGCTTGGTGGTGACTTCAACCGCGAGAGTGTTGTCGGCGGCGGGGTCGGAGGAGAGGGCGTCGGTGATGTCGAAAGTGGTGGGGTTGAACGCGCTGGCGGTGGAGGAGCCGACGGACTTGCCGTTGACCCAGGCCTGGAACCCGAAGGCGACCCCTTCGAAGCGGAGGACAACACGGCGGCTGCCGCGCCAAGTGGCGGGAACGCGGAAGGTGCGCCGGTAGAGGCCCAGGCCATCCTGAAGGTCCATGTAATAATGAGCGTCGGCGAAACCATGGAGTTCCCAGTTGGCGGGAACGGCGATGGTCTTCCAGGCGGAGAGGTCCGTCGCGGGGTCGTGGAAGGCGGCGTCCCGGCCGGAGTCGAGGCCCGCGATGTATTTGAACGACCACTGCCCGTCGAGAGACTGCGTGAAGCCGGCGGCGAGGACAGGATAAATCGCGGGCGTTGTTTGGGCATAAGCCGGCGCGGCGGCGGCGGCGAGAACAAGTGCGAAGAAGGCGGAGCGACGCATGGTGCGGTTCCAGTTATTCGCGGATCGGGGACATGTCGAAGCCGGACCACATGAAGAGAAATTGCGATTGGCCGCGGGGGATCAGGTCGGTGGCGTCAAAGTTCAGGTTCAGGAAATTCATCTGCGGCTGCATGTTTCCGCTGCCCGGGTTGGCCGCATAAATGGAACCCTTGGCTTCGTCGTGGCGGGTGTACATCACGATCTTGGCCCGCTGGATGTGCGCGAGTTCCTTGGCCTTGGCGATGGCGGTGTCGAGCGTGCCCACCTCATCGACCAGGCCGATCTTCACGGCGTCGGTTCCCGTGTAGACGCGCCCGTCGGTGACCGTCGCCCAGTCAGCGTCCGCGATATGGTTCGGCGAGGCTTTCACAATGGCCTTGAAGCCGGCGTAAAACTGATTCACGATCCCCTGCAGGAGCGCCCGGTCGTTCGGATCCAGCGGCGCATCAGGGGCTGCGGGAGGTTTGAACGGCGAGCCCATGTCCTTGTTCGGCCCCGATTTCACCGAGTCGGTGTCCGCGCCGAGCTTGTGCAATGTGCCGTTCAAATTCAGCGTCTCGATGATCACCCCGATCGACCCCGTGATCGTCGTCGGATAGCAGACACGGTAATCCGACGCACACGAAACGTAATAGCCGCCCGACGCGCACACATCCATCATGCACGTCACCACCGGCTTGTGCGTCCTGGCCTTGAACGCCATCAGGTCCTTGTACATCATGTCGGACGCCGTCACCGTGCCGCCCGGCGAATTGATCCGCAGCAGCACCGCCTTCACCGACGGATCGCGCGCCGCCGCGTCCAGTGTCTCGCGCAGGTCCGACACCACGTTGCTGCCCTGCGAGAGCAGCGATGACGACTTCATATTCGTCAGCAGGCCCGACAGCGAAATGACCGCGATCTTGTCCGAAGTAAAAGCGTTGGCGTCGCCATACTCGATGGTCTGCGGAGTAAGATTGTCCTGCACGGGAACGAGATCCACGCGCAGCGTGCGGTTGCCGCAGGAGCTAAGGCCGGCAGCGAGGAGCGAGGAAATCGCCAGGGCACCGATGATCGAAGTAAATGAGCGGCGGAAGGTGGCAGACATAACGGCTCCGACAAGGGGAAGGCACAGGCATTGTGGGAACTTTGTCGCCGGGGAGCAAGCGGCCGCCATCGCCGCAAAGGCATCGCCTACAGCGCCGCCCGCTCGACGATCTGCGTCATGTTCCCTTCGCAGTCCTCAAAGGAAACGATCCGCCCCCCGCCGATGGCCGTGATCACTTCAGAGAGAAACTTCACATCGTGCTCCTTGAGATGCGCCAACGCCGCATCAAAATCCGCCACGCACCACGCCGCGTGAGACAGCCCGGGCTCGTGCGAATTGCGCGCATGCCGCGGCGTCGCATTCCTGGGCATCACCTCGATCATCTGCCCCTGCGTCATCCCCGGGACCCCCGGCGGGCCGATCAGATACACCTTCTGCGTCTGCGGCGCATTGGGCCCCGCTGCGATGTAGGTCACCAGCCCCAGCACCTTCTCATACCACGCCACCATGGCATCGGTGTCGGCGGCGGCGATGGCAAAATGGTCCAGGCGCGAGACGGTGATCATGCGTGAGCTCCCAAATGCACGAGACCCCATTTTCGGCTGGCGATCCTGCCAGAGCAAGCGGCTGGTTCCCTCAACGCAAACGGGCGGTCCGAGGACCGCCCGTTCACCAGAATTTCCATCGAACCGGTCACCGCATGGCGAGCCACGCCCGTGACGCGCCGGCTTACGAAATCTCTTTCGCGTTGATCCACTTCATCATCTTGCGCAGCTGCCGCCCGGTCACTTCCACCGGGTGATCCTTGTCCGCGTTGTACAGCGCGTTGAACTTCGGCTTGCCGGCCTTGTGCTCCGCCATCCATTCCTTGGCGAATTCCCCGCTGGTGATCTCGCCGAGGATCTTCTTCATTTCCTTCTTCGTCTCCGCCGTGATCACGCGCGGGCCGCGCGTCAGGTCGCCATATTCGGCCGTGTTGGAGATCGAGTACCGCATGTAGTTTAGCCCGCCCTGATAAATCAGGTCCACGATCAGCTTCACTTCATGCACGCATTCAAAGTAGGCCATTTCGGGCGGATAGCCCGCTTCGACCAGAGTCTCAAAGCCCGCCTTGATCAGCGCTGACAGGCCGCCGCACAGCACCGCCTGCTCGCCGAACAGGTCCGTCTCGCACTCATCCTTGAACGTCGTCTGGATGATCCCCGCCCGCGCCCCGCCCACGCCATGCCCCCACGCCAACGCCGTCTTGAGCGCGTGGCCCGAGGCATCCTGATGCACCGCCACCAGGCAAGGCACCCCGCCGCCCTTCACAAACTCGCTCCGCACCAGATGCCCCGGCCCCTTGGGCGCGATCAGCACCACGTCCACATCCTTCGGCAAATCGATCAGCTTGAAGTGCACGTTCAGGCCGTGTGTCGTCCCCAGCGTCTTGCCTTTGGTCAGGTGCGGTTTGATTTCCTTCTCATAAATCTCCGGCTGCAGCTCATCCGGCAGCGTCACGATGATCAGGTCCGCCTGCTTCACCGCGTCGGGGATCGGCAGCGGATCGAAACCGTGCGAGATCGCCAGCTTCCCGTTCGCCGAGTCGCGCCGGTTTGCGACGATCACCTTCACCCCCGATTCGCGCAGGTTCTGGGCGTGGGCGTGGCCCTGTGAGCCGTAGCCAAGGACGGCGACAATCTTGCCCTGGAGCCCCTCCAGAGTCGCTTCATTCTCATAGAACACATGCAGGGGTGCGGGAGCGGAGGCCATGTCTGTAATCCTTTTTATGGGGATAGCAAAGATCGAAAAGAATAGGGGATAAGGGGCCCTGTGGTCAATTTACGCATTGCACATTGCGCGGCAAGCCCTGCCCGGTGCCCCGCCCACGCGGCATCCGCGGTCACCGACGAGTGCCTCGTCCGACCTGCGGAGCCCCGCGCCTCGCCTTCACCGGCGCTTCCTGGGCGACCGAAACTCCGCCGTGATCACCGAGTGTAGCCCCCCGCGCGGCGTCCATTCCGTCACCACCGTCATCGACCGCGGCCGAAGCACCGCGACCAGATCATCCAGGAGCTGATTGGTCACGTCCTCGTAAAAAATCCCCCGCTGCCGAAACGACTGCAAATAGAGCTTGTAGCTCTTGAGCTCCACGCACAGCTTGTCGGGCACATAGGTCAGACGAATCGTCCCGAAGTCCGGCTGCCCCGTCTTCGGGCAAACCGACGTGAACTCCGGCGCCACATGCAAAATCTGATAATCCCGCCGCGGATGCGGATTGGGAAAGCAAGCCGGTCGCAAGCGCCAAGGCGCATAGAGACAATCCGTTTCTTGGGATCATCGATGTCCTCCCGATCATTATGGGTACACGGCTTTATACCGCGCCACGCGCGACAACTAGTCGATCTGTCCGGCACTGTCACGACACGCTGCTAACAGCGCACCCGACGTCAGCCGGCCAGACCCGTACCGCGCATCCCGTCGACGACGCATTGCACGGCGAGAACCGCGAGCAGCACACCGAG
>CALCHA010000699.1 GCA_937901265.1 uncultured Phycisphaerales bacterium | reverse complement strand
GCGTCGCGATCGCCCGCGCGCTGATCATGGCGCCGCCCGTGCTCTTCGCCGATGAACCCACCGGCAACCTCGATTCGCAATCGGCCAACCAGTTCTGGACGCTCCTCGATTCCGCCGCCGCCGCCTCGGAGACCACCATCGTCATGGTCACCCACGAGCCCGCCGCCGCCCGCCACGCCGACCGCGTCGTGGTCCTGCGCGACGGGCAGATCTCCGGCGAGTTCGACCCCGACGACTACGAAGACCCCTCCGCTCTGGCGGCGCATTACCAGACGGTTGCCCGCTAGCCTCGGCCGATCGACAATCCCAGAGGTGCACCCTTGTCCCACCCGATGAGCCGCGCACCCGCCCTCCTTCGTCCCTTGTCCTGTTGATCGTTGTCATTGCGGAACGCTTATGTCCATCGCTTTACGCCTTGCAATCCGCCAATGGCTGGCCCGGCCCCTGCGGCCGCTGCTGTGCTCGCTCTCCATCGCCGCCGCCGTCGCCCTCATCATCTGCTGCGGCGCCGCCTTCGAGTCGCTCCGCTATTCCTTTCACATGACCATTGGACAAATGCTCGGCGTCGCTGAGATTCACGTGCGGCCAGCCCAGAAGGGCACCAACATCCGCCTCCCCCCATCCCTCCTCGACCGCCTGCGAAAACGCCCCGAAGTCGAACTTGCCGACGGACGCATGCAGGGCCACGCCGCCCTCACCAAGGGCGAGCATCTCTGGTTCGACGCCATCGGCATCGATCCCAGGCTCGATGAGCTGCTCCGCCCCAAAACCTACACCGCCGGCCATGGCCTGACCGGCGCGCCCGGCGAGGTCGTCGTCGACGCCGCCATTGCCAACACCCTCAAAATCCACGTCGGCGATGTCGTCGATTACACCGCCGACGGAACCACCAGCCGCAAGATGAAAGTCGTCGGCATCATCAAACGCCCCACCATCGAGATCATCGCCCAGCCCACGATGTTTCTCCCGCTGGATGTCCTCGCCAAAGACCTCGATATACCCCCCTCCTTTGACGTCATCGACCTGAAACTCCGCGAGGATTCCGGCATCGAAGACCTCGATGCCTACGCCAAAAAGCTCGGCAAAGAGCTTGGCCCCGCCATGGCCGTCACCCCGGGGGCCAACTCCAAGTCGCGCCTGGCCAACGAGTCGTCCACCATTGAGCTGGGTCTGACGCTGCTGTCGATTGTGTCCGGATTGTGCGCCGCGCTGATCATCGGCACGACGCTATCGGTTGGGGTGCAGGAGCGTGTGCGACAATTTGGCCAACTCCGCTGTATCGGGGCCTCGCGGCGTCAGCTCGCCATCTTCCTCAGTGCCGACGCCTTCGTCATGCTGATCATTGGGGAAGCCATCGGCCTGGCGCTGGGGTTTCTGCTGGCGCTGGCCCTGGTCTGGTCCCTGCCGCAGTTTTTCGTCGCCTTCAAGTTGCCGGGGATGTCCGTGGCGATCGCCATGCTCAACGGCCTGGGAGCGACCGCCTTCGGGGCGCTGGTGCCGATGTGGCAGGTGACGCGGGTCTCGCCGATGGCGGCCGTCACCTCCGTCGGCAAATCGCCGCGCCGCCGTTTCATCGCACTGGCCGCGGCCATCGGCATTGCCAGCCTGCTGCTCGAATTGCTCCTGTGGTTCGTCACCCGCCACGAGACCCGCATCTACGTGTTTATGTTCGCCGGTGTACCCTTGATCTTCGTGGGCTGGACCCTCCTCGGCCCGATGCTGCTAATGGCCAGCGAACGGGTGGCCGCGGCGATTCTCGGCAGGCTGTTGTTCATCCGCCCGGCCATGCTCCGCGGCGCGTGGTCGCGCACCCCCTGGCGCGCCGCCGCCATGGTGACCGCCCTCATGATCGGCGTGACCCTCTTCACCGCCGTGCGGGCCCGCGGCCAGTCCGTCCGCGCCTCCTGGAGCTTCCCCTCCAAGTTCCCCGACCTCTTCCTCTTCTCGCTGACCCCGGTGAACGACCGCGCCATCACCACCCTGCGGGAAAATCACCCGGAGATCGGCGAAATCACCGCCCTGGCGGCTTTTCCCATCAAGCTCAAGGGCAACGAATTTCGCGAAGGCGATCTGGTGCCGATGAACGGGGCCAACTTCGTCGCCGTCGATCCCACCTCCTTCGCCCAGCTCGTGGAAATGAAATTCACCCAGGGCGACCCGGCCACCGCCATCGCCCAGCTCGCTGCCGGCGACCACATCTTCGTGACCAACGAGTTCTACCAGGCGCATCACCTGGGCGTCGGCGACAAGCTCACCTTCCTCACCGCCGACGGCAAGCAGCAGCAGTTCACCATCGCCGCCGTCGTCACTTCCACGGGGATGGACCTCGTGAAAAATTACTTCGACATGCGCTCCACCTTTCAGGATGCGGCGGTTTCCACGGTGATGGGGTCGGTCGCCGATGGCAAGAAGTATTTCCGCCTGAGGGACATCAACCTGATGCTGCTCAACGTCAAGCCCCCGGCCAATGAGCCGGCGGGGATGGGCAAGCTGCGTGAGGAGCTGCGGCAGGAGGGGTTCCAGTCGGCGTCCTCGGTCGACCTCAAGGCAAATCTCAACAGCCTGATCGATCGGGTGGTGGGGGCCATGTCGCTGATTGCTGCCGGGGCGCTGGTGGTGGCCTCGCTGGGGGTGGCGAACATGGTGATCGCGTCGGTGCACGCGCGGCGGTACGAGTTCGGGGTGCTGCGGGCCATCGGCGCGGGCCGCTGGCAACTCATTCGCCTGGTGCTGGCGGAAGTCTCGCTGATCGGCGTGGTCGCGGGCATTCTGGGCACGGCGGCCGGGCTCGAGCTGGCCTACTGTTTTACGCTGATCGATCGCACTGTCGGGTTTCCCACGCACTTTCTCGCGCTCGACAAGGCCGACGTCCTACGCGATATGGGGCTGTTTCTGCTCTCTTCGATCGTTTTGACGACGCTGCTCGCGTGGCTCGCGTCGGTGTGGCCGGCGGCGCGCGGGGCGTTCACAGCGCAGCGCACGTTGCTCGCATCCGGGCGCTCGTGAGGCGCACGAATCCGCGATTGCGATGTCCGCGATTGAAATAAAAAAGGGCTCGGGACACCAAGTGTCCGAGCCCTCGTTGATTCGGGGGTTGGTCAACGCTCTGGGATCGCCGGCGGGTGCGCCGGCGGGGGGGGTTACAGGCCCGCCCGCAGTTGCCGTTCGGCTTCGTGCCAGTCGGCGTTCTGGTCGCCATGGGCATAGCCGCGGCCGGCGTAGATTTCGAAGGCTCGCTGCGAGATCATGTCATGGGTGACATCGCGCGGAGCGGGTGCCGCCTTGGGGGCGGGAGCCTTGGTGCCGGACCCCTTGGTTTCGGAACGCTCGATCGCCGGGGCAGTCGGCTGGGCCGGTGCGGGGGCGGCGGCGGGCGTGGGAACGGACGTCGGCGCGGCGTGAGCCGGCTTGATGGGTTTACGTGGGGGCATGTTCAAACTCCATAGCGAATCATTCAGCGGGTCGGTCCAGCGCGGTCCTTCGCATGAGCCGCGCGGAAAAAGCGCACTTCAGCGTGCGACGGCTGACCCGTTACGTCTCAGAATTACCGGATTTACGCCCCACTGTCAAGGTGCGACGGCTTCTACAGGAACGTTGATCGAGGGTTTGCAAAGGGGCAAAGTTCGCAATAGGCCAGGCGGGTTACTCAGGTGCGTAAAATCTTATTGGTGAGATCCCGATGGCTTCACCGCGACGTTGCTGCACACGGCCTGGCGATTTTGCGACATCCTGTCGGTTTGGCCGTAGCCATTTGCGCAGGGAAGGTTTATAGTGCATCGTGGCGGGCAGGGAGGGGCGGTCATGGCAGGTGGCCGGCGGAGGGTAGTCATGGGCGACTCAGCAGTGGATCCAGCGGTAGCGGCGTTGCCTTCTGCGCGGGTGGCGGGCGGCAATGCCTTTTTGCCAGTGGCTGAGGATGAGAAGCCCGCCTGGGATGTGTTCGTCGGGCCCTTCATGGCCAGTGCGCTGGTTCACCTGGTCATCATTGGGACGGTCGTTACGCTTTTGATCCTGGCGCATCACGGACCGCTGGATGAGGGGCAGCAACTGGTGGTGCCCAACAGCTTCGGCGATCCGTCGCTTACGCCGCAGGGTGCTGACGACCGGGTTGCGGGCGCCAATGCCGACCCGAATAAAATTGCCCAGGACCGCATGAAGGACATCCTTCGGGCGGAGGGCTGGACGCAATCGACCGGAAGCCAGAATGCCTCGGAATTTCTCAATGCCAGCGATGCGGGGCAGGACCCGTTCCTCATCGCGCGCGGTGCCGGGGGGATGGTGGGGAATTC
>CALCHA010000698.1 GCA_937901265.1 uncultured Phycisphaerales bacterium | reverse complement strand
TGCCGTAGGGAAACAGGTCCGTGAAGCTCTGCGTCTCCACCCCAAAGGCGTGACAGACCGCCAGCCGACCCTGTTCCATCGCCGTGGACGCCAGCGCCGGAAAGCCGATCACATCGCCCGCGGCGTAAATATGCCCGACCTCTGTCTGGTAATGTTCGTTGACCTTCAGCCGTTCGCGGTCATCGGGAATCAACCCCACGTTTTCCAGCGCCAGCGCCTTGGTTGTGCCCTGGCGGCCGACGGAATAGAGCAGGCAATGCGCCTGCAGCAGCTTGCCCGATTCCAGCTTCGCCTCCACGAGGTGTTGCCCATGGTTGGTCGTCGCAGCGACCTCCTGTATCCGCGCCACTTTCTCCCCCAGACGCAGCGTGATGCCCACCTGCCGCATCTGATATTGCAGGGCCTCAACGATTTCCCGGTCCAGAAAATCAAACAGCGCCGGGCGTCCCTCCACGAGGATCACGCGCACGCCGATGGCCCCGAGCATGCACGCATACTCCACGCCGATCACGCCGCCACCCACGATGATGATGGACTTGGGCATGTGGTTGAGCTTGAGCAGGCCATCCGAGGTGAAGATCGTCGTGTCGTTGAAGGGCACGGTCATCGGGGTCGCCGGCCGCGTGCCGGTGGCGATGAGAAACTTGTCCGCCGTGATCATCTCGGTGGTGTCGCCGGTCTGCAGCTGCAGCAGGTTAGGCCCCTCAAAGTGGGCGGCTCCCCAGATCACATCCACGTTGTTGCGGTCCAGCTGCTCGCGGATCACCGAGAGTTCGTTGTGAATCACCTGCTGCGCAACGTAGGTCAGATCCCCGATCGTGATGTCGCGCTTGGAACGGAAATTCTCCCCAAAAAGCGCCCGCTTGTTGGCCCCCGTCAGGTGCAGCACCGCCTCGCGCAACGCCTTCGAAGGAATCGTCCCGGTGTTGATCCCCGCGCCGCCCAGCACCGGATTCTTCTCGATGATGCAGCAACGCTTGTCCAGCTTTGCCCCCTGGATGGCCCCCTTCTGTCCCGCAGGCCCCGAACCAATCACCGCCAAATCGTAGTGTTTCATACCTGCCTCTTCGCTTTTTTCGTGGGAAGGTCCTGTTTATCCACTCGGCGGCGCTGAATTGCAAATTTGCCGCCACCGCTGTTGTGATCGGCAGTACGGTTTCTATACACTCACCTCTTGCTTCCCTCTTTTCCCGCGTCGGAGACATGGATGTCCCTTGAACTGTGCGTGCTCGGCAGCGGCTCCGCCGGCAACTCCACCCTCGTCCGTGGACCCTGGGGCGCGTTCCTCATCGATGCCGGCTTCGGGCCCCGCACCACCGCGCAGCGACTCTCCGGCACCGGCGTCGAACTCGCCCACCTCCAGGCCATCCTCCTCACCCACCTCGACCACGACCACTTTAATCCCAATTGGTACCAGACCCTTCTCAAGCACGGCATTCGCCTCTTTTGCTCGTCGCGCAATGCCCGCAAGCTTCGCTCCTCCCGCGAAGCCCTCTACGCCCAGAATCAGCTTCAGGCCAAGCACATCGCGCACGTTCCGCTCGATCAACTGCTCATCGGCTTCGATGACTCCGCCGCCTTCGAGCCCCTCCGCGGTATTTCCGCCAGCGCCCTCCCCCTGGCCCACGATGCCGAGGGCTCCCACGGATTTCTCCTCGCCTGCGACGGGTACCGCGTCGGCTTCGCCACCGACCTCGGCCATGTCCCCGACGCCCTCATCGAACGCTTCTGCGGCGTCGATGTACTCGCCCTCGAAGCCAATTACGACCACGACATGCAGCAGCACTCCCCGCGACCCTGGTTTCTCAAAAATCGCATCATGGGCGGCGCGGGACACCTCTCCAACGACCAGGCCCTCACCGCCATCCAGGAAATCCTCGACCGCACCCTCGCCGCCTGCGGCCCCGATCGCCTCCCTCGGCACATCCTGCTGCTGCATCGCAGCCGCGAATGTAACTGCCCAGTCCTGCTCAAAAAACTCTTTTCCAGGGACCCGCGGATTGCGCAGATCCTCACCCTCACCCATCAGCAGGAGCGCACAGGCTGGCTCTCGGCACGTCGCCCCCGCCTTCAGGTGGCTGAGCAACTTTCACTCGCCTTCGCCTGAAATCAAAACAGACAGCGCCCCCGTCCCTCCGAAAAGGCTGTCATCAAATCGTGCGATGCTTACGCGGGCAGGTGGTTATGCCGCGCACGCAGAAAAAGTACCAGTGCGGCGATCAGCAGGATGAGTGCCGCGACCCAGAACCACACGATGAACGTCACCGCTCCGGCCGCGCCGCTCAACAGGCCCAGCACCAACGCCACCAAGGCACCCGCCCAGGGAACGCTCTCCTCGCCAAACGCCCGATTCAGCGGTATAGGCCGCCCGCCGGGAATGCCATCCAGGCCCGTCGCCCGGGGATTGCCCTCTTCGCCTCGAATGTCCTCAATCGTCTCCATGATGAGCTCCTCTCTGAAGCAAGCAACAACTCACCCATATCTGCTGCAATCGCGGTGCCGCAGCGACGGGACACTTCCTCCAGATGACGCCCTCCGGCAAAAAAAGATGAGCGTCGTTTCAGCAACGACGCTCATCCACAGTTTCACATTTCGCATTGGGCCTTGGGCGTTCCTCGATTACCCCTTGAAGTACACGGCTTTCTTTACGGCATCCGCCACCCGCTGCACGCTCGGTACCACCTGCTGCAGCAACGGCTTCGAGTAGGGCATCGGCACATCCAGCGACGCCACCCGCACGACATGGTTGTCCAGATCGTCGAAGCAGTGCTCATGCACCAGCGCCGCCAGCTCCGCCCCGATCCCGCATGTCGGATACCCCGTCTCCACCGTCACGCAGTACCCCGTCTTTTTCACGCTCCGGACGATCGCCGGCAGATCCAGCGGCCGCAGCGTGCGCGGATCAATCACCTCGCACCGGATGCCATGTTCCTTCTCCAGCTGCTCCGCCGCCGCCAGCGCCGTGATGCACCCCTGTCCCCACGCCACGATGGTGCAGTCGCGCCCCTCACGCTTCACATCCGCCACGCCGAAGGGCAGCAGGAAATCGCCCTCCGGCACCTCTCCTTTGTTGCCATACATCGACTCATTTTCCAGGAAAATCACGGGATCATCATCGCGGATCGCCGTCTTCAGCAGCCCCTTCGCCTCGGCCGGCGTCGTGGGCACCACCACCTTCAGGCCCGGCACGTGCGTGTAGAGGGCTTCGACCGACCACGAGTGCGTGGCCGCGAGCTGTTGCCCCGGCCCGGAAATCCCGCGGAAGACCACCGGCACCTTGAACTGCCCGCCGCTCATGTAAGACATCTTCGGCGCGTTGTTGACCACCTGGTCAAAGGCCACCAGCGAAAACGAAAACGTCATGAACTCGATGATCGGCCGCATGCCCACCATCGCCGCCCCGATCCCCAGCCCGGAAAACCCGGCCTCTGAAATCGGCGTGTCAACGACCCGCTGCGGCCCAAACTCCTTCAGCATCCCCTCCGACACCTTGTACGCCCCGTTGTACTCCGCCACCTCCTCCCCCATCAAAAACACATCCGGATTCCGACGCATTTCCTCCGACATGGCCTCGCGAAGCGCTTCACGAAATTGCAGAACGGGCATGGCAACCTCAAATGGTTAAGTAGTTAAATAGTTAAGTAGTTAAATTATTTCGGAGACCTGGGCGGGCAACGGCACCGCCTTCAGCCGCAGGTATTTCATGTAGCCGTTGATCTTCTTCAACAACGAAAGGGCATCCGCCTTCAGATCGTCCAGGTGCTCCGGCTTCGCATAGTGCTCGTCCCGGCACAGATTGACATCGTCCACCAACTCCTGCAACGAGCCACGCGCGTTCAGCATGAACCGCTTCCGATCCGCATAGGTAAATCGCCCATGCCCCTCCGCAATATTGTTCGTCAGCGATCTGGCCGCATCCCGCATCTGCGCGTTCAACTTGTGTTCGTCCTTTGGCAGCAGCTTGGCCAGCTTGTAAATCCGGACACGAAAAGCGCGCGCATGCTGGTACAACTCCAGCTTCTCAAACGCAAACCCGCTCTCGCTCACGGTAAAGCCCCTCGACCTTACTTAACTATTCAACCAGTTAACCACTTAACCCGTCAGTCACCTCGCCAAATAGGGCCCGAACGGCATCGCATAAACATCCTTCCAAATATCTTCCGTGGTCGGAAACGCCGCCCCATCCGCCTCCTCGTGCGCCTTCTCCACCGCCGCATGAATCTCGTCGTTCATTGCCGCCACCTTCCCATCATCCAGCAGCTTCTTCTCCCGCAAAAGCTTCTCCAGCCGCCCGATCGGGTCGTGATCCTGGTACTTCGCCACCTCTTCCTTCGTCCGATACTTCTGCGGATCGCTCATCGAGTGCCCGCGATACCGGTAGGTCTTCACCTCCAGAAACAGGCTCCCATTCCCCGACCGGCAATACTCGATCCCATCCCGCATCATCTGGTACATCGCAATGCAATCCATCCCGTCCACCTCTTTCCCCGGTATCCCATACGCATCCCCCGTCCGCAGCTTCAAATCCGTCACCGCCGACGAGCGGTGCAGATGCGTCCCCATCGCATACCCGTTGTTCTCCACCATGAATATGCAGGGCAGCTTGTGGATCCCCGCCAGATTCAGCGCCTCGTGAAAGCTCCCCTGGTTGATCGCCCCATCCCCGAAGTAACACAGCGTGACCCGGTCTTCCTTGCGATACTTCGCCGCCCAGCCCAAACCGATCGCCAAAGGAATGTGGCCACCGACAATCGCGTGGCCACCAAAGAAGTTCTTCTCCGCATCGAAAAAGTGCATCGAACCCCCCTTGCCCCGGGAGCATCCCGATGCCTTTCCGTACAGCTCAGCAAACAGCGGGGTCATCTCCATCCCCCGCGCAATCGCATGCCCATGGTCGCGGTACGCCGTGATAACATAGTCCTGCGGCCGCGTCGCCGCGATGCTCCCCACCGCCACCGCCTCCTGCCCCACGTAGAGGTGGCAGAACCCCCCAATTTTCTGCTGCTGGTAGGACTGGGCGCACTTGACCTCGAACTGCCGGATCACGCTCATCTGGCGGTACCAGTCCATCAACTGCGTCGTCGTCGGTTCTGCCTTGGGAGTCGAAGTCGAGGTGGAAATCGTCGTCACAGCGTGATCCTTTCTACGCACAACGGGGCTGGCATGTTACGCCAAGCACCCAATTCTAATAAATCCCCGCCACCCCGCCAACCGCCCGCACCGCCCTTTCGCCGCAATTCTCACCCCGCGACTCGCCCGGCCCCTCGTCCTCGCGCTGGAGAGGACCGCCCCCTCCGCCTGACCATTATCTCACTGGCAAAAATAAAAGTAGGCGAAGGCCTGGGATGGAGCTTCGCCTACCGGAGGGGAGAAAATAGCACGTTTGAACACAGGCCAGCGGAGTTGTCTTTACCGGCCATCTCCTTTACCTTATCGGCACCCCGGTTCGTTTTCAAGAAAAAAATGCGACTCATCTTCTGAAATCTCTACTCGACCACGCCTCCCCCGGATTGTTGTAACCCCCGAAACGCCCTCCCAAGGAGGCTTCCTCGTGATTATAACCATCGATGGCCCAGCCGGTTCTGGAAAGTCCGCCGCCGCACTTCAGCTGGCCCGTAAGCTCGGCATCCCGCAGCTCGATACCGGCGCCATGTACCGCGCCGTCGCCCTCGACGCCCTCGAACAGCACATCCTCACCGACCCCGACCGCATCGCCCAACGCTGCCGCCTCCTTTCCCTCCGCTTCGACTTCTCCCGCTCCCCCGCACTCCTCCTGCTCAATGACCGCGACGTTTCCGACCTCCTCCGGCAGCCCTCCGTCACCCAGGTCACCTACGTCGCCGCCGACAACCCCTGGGTCCGCGAGGAACTCGTCCGTCAACAGCGACAAATTGGCAAGGAGCAGGGCTCGCTCGTCACCGAGGGCCGCGACCAGGGAACGATTGTCTTCCCCGGCGCCGACTTCAAGTTCTACCTCAACGCCCACCCCGAGGAACGCGCCCGCCGCCGCATCGCCCAGCTCGAAGCCAAGGGCATCCCCGCGGAACTCAACGATGTCCTCGACCAGATCGTCAAACGCGACATGCGCGATCAGGCCCGCGCCGTCGGCCCCCTCGCCCGCCCCGACGATGCCCTCGACATCGACACCACCGACCTCACCCTCGACCAGACCGTCGACGCCATGATCGCCGTCGTTCGCGTGAAAGCCCCCATGACCGCTATCCATTAACCGCCCCGTTTACTCGATTTACTTGTTCGCACTGCCA
>CALCHA010000697.1 GCA_937901265.1 uncultured Phycisphaerales bacterium | reverse complement strand
CATCGACGGCATCATTCAGGTGCAGATCAAGCCCGAAATCGATCTCACCTTCGCCGCCGCCCTTCGGTCCATCCTGCGTCAGGACCCCGACATCGTTCTCGTCGGTGAAATCCGCGACAAGGAAACCGCCATCATCGCCGTGCAGGCCTCGCTCACCGGTCACCTTGTGTTCTCCACCCTCCACACCAACGATGCCCCCGCATCCGTCGCCCGTATGCTCGATCTGGGCATCGAGCCCTTCCTCATCACCGCCACCGTTGAGGGCGTCATCGCCCAGCGCCTCGTCCGCCGCGTCTGCACCCAGTGCAAGGAAGAATACCAGCCCACCGAAGACCAGCTCATGGAACTTGAGCTGCTCCCCGACGATGTGCGCGGACGTACCTTCTTCCGCGGTCGCGGCTGCGATTACTGCAACAACACCGGTTACCGCGGCCGCCTGGGCCTCTATGAAATCATGATCTTCGACGACGAAATCCGCGAGATGGTCATGCAGCACGCCTCCACCAACGTCCTGCGTGAAGCGGCCAAAAAACGCGGCATGCGCACCCTCCGTTCCTCCGGCCTCCTGGGCATCTATGAAGGTGTCACCACCATCGAAGAAGTTGTCAAACAAACCATTGTCGAAGACTGAGGTCTACCTTCCCGTTCACGCGGGTGCGTATCCCGCCCTTCCTCCGCGGCCCTCGCGGCCGCGCACTTGCTCGCAAAGGACTCCCCATGCCCCGCCTCACCGCCCCCGTCCGCGCGGCCCTGCTCCTGGCCCTCGTCACCGCCCTCCCCGCCTGCCTCGAACGCAAACAAACCGGCCAGCTCAATCCCGACGGCTCGGGCAAAATCGTGCTGGAAACCTTCGTCCCCGTCCCCCCCGCCATCCCTGAACCCAACCAGATCCCGCCCGACGCCCTTTCCATCGCCAAGTCCGTCGCCACCCACATGGTCCAGGATTCCCGTGGCGTCGACGCCTGGAAGGACCTCACCATCGAAAAAGCCGTCGACGGCCGCGCCCATGTCGTCGGCACCTGCTATTTTTCCGACATCAACAAGCTGCAGCTCGACAACCCCGTGCCCATCTCCTGGTCGCGCGATGCCAAGGGCAACTACGTCCTCAGCCTCAAGACCTTCAGTGGTGATGCCGGTGCCCCTCAGCAGCCCCTCACCGACGCCCAGGTGTCCTCCATCGTTTCCGAGGGCAAGGCCGACTACAAACGCAGTAAACCCGAACTTGAGCAAACGTTCGCCGGCCTAAAAATCAACGCCTCGCTGACCCTGCCGGGAAAAATCACCGCCGCCAACATCTTCCAACGCCTGACCGACAACACCGTCGGCCTCTCCATCGAAGGCCCCCAGGTCCTCTCCGCCATGGACAGCATCATGGCTGACGACAAGGGCCTCACCGACGCCATCCGCAAAGGCCGCCAGCCCGATGCCGATCAGGGGCTGCTCCTCGAGAAAATGTTCAACCAGAAGGGGCCTGTCTCCGCCACCGTCTCTGGCCCGGTCGCCAACCTGTTTGATTATCCCGCCGAGGTCGCGGCCGCCAAAGCCGCCCAGGCCGCCATGTATCAGCGCCTGGGCATCAACCCCACCGCGCCGGTGCCCCAGAAGCCGATGTTTTCCCCGGCTCCCGCGGCCCCCGCCGGCCGCTGATCCTTCGCTTCCATCGCCGGAGACGCACCCCTCATGACCACCGCGGCTGAGCCGCCCATCGCTGACCTCCTCGCCCTCATCGAAAAGACCTGGGGCTACCGCATCCTGCGCCCCCTGCAGCAGCCCGCCATGCAGGCCATGCTCGACGGTCGCGACTCCCTCGTCGTTCTCCCCACCGGCGGCGGAAAATCCCTCTGCTATCAGGCCCCCGCCCTGCTCCGCTCCCTCCATGGCCAGGGCCCCACGGTCGTGATCTCCCCGCTGATCGCCCTCATGAAGGACCAGGTCGATTCCCTCCGCTCCCTCGGCATCGCCGCCGCCCAGCTCGATTCCTCCCTCTCCGCCGACGAACGCCGCCAGGTCGCCGCCGACCTGCGCGCCGGCCGCCTGCACCTGCTGTTCATGTCCCCCGAGCGTCTCGTCGGCGGCGGTGCCTCCCTGCACGGCATGCTGCGCGATGCCGGCGTGCAGGCCGTCGCCATCGATGAGGCCCACTGCATCAGCCATTGGGGCCACGACTTCCGCCCCGAGTATCGCCAGCTCGCCCACCTCCGCGAAATCCTTCCCGGTACCTCCGTCCACGCGTTCACCGCCACGGCCACCACGCAGGTCCGCAAGGACATCGCCGCCCAGCTCGATCTGCAGGACCCCGAGCTGCTCGTCGGCAACTTCGACCGCCCCAACCTCACCTACCGCATCCTTCCGCGGCGCGACATTTATCGCCAGATCGAGGAAGTCCTCGCACGCCACCCCGGCGAGGCGGGCATCATCTACGCCATGCGCCGCCGCGACGTCGACGATCTCTCCGCCGCCCTCGCCGAAAACAAAGCCCTCGGCCGCACCGTCATGGGCTACCACGCCGGCATGACCGCAG
>CALCHA010000696.1 GCA_937901265.1 uncultured Phycisphaerales bacterium | reverse complement strand
CAAACGCATGCCATGTGCCATGGAGGTGCTGTGCAGCGTTAGTCGATGAACAGTCCGGGTTCCACGCAAAACTTTTCGGCCAGTCGCCGTATCAGCGCCTTGCTCAACCCGCGCTTTCCGTTCAAGACTTCCGATGCCAACCCGCGGCTGCCCAGAACGCACCCCAGGTCCGTCGTGTTCATGTCATTTTCTTCCATTAAATGACGAAGCACATCCAGCGGCGACAGCTTCGTCATGGCGCTCCGACGCCCTTGCGTTTCGTAATCCCCGACAAAGCGGCTGAGTGCGGCGAGATAATCCCGTTCGCCCTCCTGCAGATCCTCGCGCGACGCCATTCGGCCGAGAACGTCCACCGCGGCGCGGTATTCTTCCTCGTCCCGCAGCGGTCGCAACGCAAACTCCCGCACGCAGCACAGGTAGCTGTCCGACGCCCTGAAGGTTTTGATGGCCGATGCCATCGGTACTGCCCGTTTCATAAGCGCTCCTTCCAGCGGTCCTCGCTGTATTCCTTGTGCGTCATCACGTGGCGAACCACCACGAGCCCCAGCGAGTAATTGACTGCCGCCACCAGACGGTAGTGGTTGCCCTTGATGTTGAAGAGTGTGACCACTGCCTGGGCGATTTTGACCTGATCCGCAGAAGCAAACGTAGCCCGGCAATTCACGAAACTCTTCCAATCCGCTGCCGCCACGACGTTCCACCATGCGTTCAGGGGCCCTGCCGCATCACGGTGGACGCGCCAGAAATCCTCCAAAATCCCCATGCCTCGCACATTCATCTGCTGTTCTCATTATGTGAGCAAGTCGCATCGAAGTCAAGCACGAATTCACAAAACGTGAACACGTGGCGCAAGGCGCTTATTATGCCTCGGGCTTCGCATTCCTGCATCTTCAGATGGGTCTCCCTTCTCCGCGCACTTGCTCCCGCAGGCCAAGCCGAAAGTTGCAAAGGCAACTACCCCCAACCTCCTCCCCCCCGCAAAATCTCCCCAAACGCCTCTGTGCGTCCCCGTATGTCTCTGTGCCGCTGTGGCCAAAGAACGCGCGCCAGCGCCCCGCCAAGGAGCAACCCCATGTCCCTCGCCCCCAGCCAGGCCCCCTCCACCCTGCTCAAATCGGACACGCCCAAATCCGAGCCCTGCATCATCACCATCTTCGGTGCCACCGGCGATCTGACGCAGCGCAAGCTTATCCCCGCCATCTACAACCTGACACGCGACGGCTCGCTGCATGAGAACACTGTTGTCGTCGGCTTTGCTCGCCGGCCCAAGACCGATGAGCAGTTCCGCAACGAGATGAAGGAGGGGATCGAAAAATTCTCGCGCACCAAGCCGCTGGATGCGTCGGTGTGGAAGAAGGTCTCCGAGAAGCTCTTCTACCACCAGTCCACTTTCGAGGACCCTGCCGGCTACCAGAAGCTCGCGGAACGCTTCCAGCAGCTCGACAAGCAATTTAACACCGGCGGCCGACGGCTCTATTACCTCTCGACGAGTCCGACGGAGTTTACGACGGTCGTCAACAACCTCGGCGAGGCTGGGCTGGGCAACATCGATCCCTTTTCGCCGACGGCGTGGCGGCGGGTGATCGTGGAAAAGCCCTTCGGGCGGGATCTGAAAACGGCGCTGGACCTGAATGCAAACATCGCGCGGGTGTTTGATGAAAAGCAGATTTTCCGCATCGACCATTATCTGGGCAAGCAGACCGTGCAGAACATGCTGGTGTTCCGCTTCGCCAACGGCATGTTCGAGCCGGTGTGGAACCGGAATCACATCGACTCGGTGCAGATCACGGTGGCGGAGGCGATCGGCGTGGAGGGCCGCGGCGGTTACTACGAGACGTCGGGGGCGCTGCGCGACATGATCCAGAATCATTTGATGCAGCTTCTGACGCTGACGGCGATGGAGCCGCCGGCGGCGCTGGATGGGAATTCGATTCGCGATGAGAAGGTGAAGGTTCTCCGCTCGATCCAGCCGCTGACGCCCGAGGAAGTTGCCCGGCGCACTGTTCGCGGGCAATACCAGGCGGCCACCATCGGCGGCAAGGATGCGAAGGGCTACCGCGAAGAGGAGCGGATCGCTCCGGACTCGCAGACCGAGACGTTCGCGGCGGTCAAACTCCTCATCGACAACTGGCGTTGGAAGGGCGTGCCATTCTATCTGCGCTCGGGCAAGCGCATGCCGCGGCAGGGTTCGGAAATATGCATCCACTTCAAACCCGCCCCGGGCGTCCTCTTCGGTGCCGACGGCCGGCACCTCGCCCACAACATTCTCGTGCTGCGCGTGCAGCCCAACGAAGGGATGTCGCTGCTGATCAACGCCAAGACGCCGGGTACGGTGACCAAGATCGTCCCCGCGCGCCTCGAGTTTTCGTACGATGTGGCGTTCGGTTCTTATTCACCGGAGGCCTACGAGCGGCTTCTGCTGGACGCCATTCATGGCGACTCGACGCTTTTCATCCGCAACGATGAAGTGGAAGGCTCGTGGAAGATCATCGACTCGATCGAGGCGGGGTGGGCCGCCAACTCGCCGCCGCTGTCGTTCTATCCGGGGGGCACCTGGGGTCCGCCAGAAGCGAGCAAGCTGCTGGAGCGAGATGGGCACAAGTGGGATCCGCTGAGCGATCCGACGAAGCGCGAGCTGTCGTTCGACACGGATGAATAAGGCGGACTGAAGCGGCGGAAGCGGTTTCCACGTCCGTGGTTGCTCGTCAGGGTTCCAGCTCGCCGCGCAGGAGTGCTTCGACCACCTGCGCCACCCCGCATTCATCATGCGACCCGGTCACGCGCCTGGCGTGCGCCCGCACGTGGGGCTTGGCGTTGCCCATGGCGAAGCTGAGGCTTGCCCCACGCAGCATCGCGAGGTCGTTGACATCATCGCCGATGGCGATCACCCGTGCGGGATCGACTCCCACCACCGGCGCCATCTGCGTGATGCCGGTCCACTTGTCCGTTCCTGCGGCGAAAACCTCCAGCACCTGACAGTCATAGTGGGGCGAGTAGATCGAATGGTGCGCCGCGCGGCCCGAGAAGCGTGATTCCATGGCGCTTTCGATGGCCTTCGCTTCGGGCACTTCGGAGACGATTCCCAGCCGCACGATCCGCTGGCGCAACGAGGGCGGGAGCTCGCCGACGGGCCTTGCGTGCATGCGGTTGATCGCCAACCACTCGGTGGTGTCGGGGTGGGGCGGGGCGTGGTCGGTCAGGAAATAGAGCGGCACCCGCGTGTCCGGGTCGTCGGCCAGCAGCAGCACCGCGTGGTTGCGGTTGCCGAAAAAATCGACGGCCTCGTCCACGATCGCGCCTGGCATGAAGCGGCACTGCAGCGTGCGGCCGGTGTTCATGTCGCTGACCATGGCGCCATTGACGAACACGCCCGGGCCGGCGAGATCGAGCGCGGCGATGACCCCGGCACATTCGCCAGCGTTGCGTCCGGTGCAAATCGCCACATGGATGCCCGCCGCCCGCGCCGCCCGCAGCGCCGCCAGGTCACGCTCATTCACTTTGTGGGACCACCCGATGAGGGTTCCATCGAGATCGCACGCCAGGATGCGCCAGTGGCTGTTGATCATGTTGCTGCCAGTTCGCTATAGAGCGCCTCGATGCGTTGCACCATGACCTCCGCGGAGAAGCGTTCCACACAAAAATTCTGTCCATAGGCACCCATGGCCCGGGCGTTGTGGCGATCCGATGCAATCCGCACCATGGCCGTGGTCAAGGCCGTCACATCGCCGGTGGCGGCGAGAAATCCGGTCTTGCCCTGGATGCACACTTCGGCCGCCCCGTCGCAATCATAGGAAATCACCGGCACGCCCCCGAGCAGCGCCTGGGGCAGCGCCCGCGCCAGACCCTCCCGATAACTCGGATGCACCAGCGCGTCCATCGCCGGCAGAAGGCCCGGCACCTCCCCCGGGGCCACCAGACCGGTCAACGTGACCCGATCGCGCCAGCCGTGCTGCTGCAGCGTCTGCTCCAGCCGCGACCGGTACACGCCGTCGCCCACCCAGAGCAGGTGCGCATCGGGCACCGCGGCGAAAAGGCGTTGTGCCCCGGCGACCAGGTCGTCGTGCCCTTTGAGCGGCTGCAGGCGGGCGATGGTCCCGTAGACGAATGCCGTCGGGGGAATGTTGAGGCGGCGCCGCACCTCCGCGCCGGTGACGCCGGGCGAGATGAATGGCCCCACCTCCATGCCGCTGTAGATGGTTGTGAAAAGCCCCGCCCCGCGCTCCCGTCCCACACCAGCCGCGAGTGCCTGCTTCGTCATGGCGTCGGCCACGCAGATGATCTTGTCGCAGCGCCGCGCCGCCCAGCGTTCGAGGCCCACCCACAGCCGATGCGCTGCTCGCCCCTGCCAGGGGTGGAAGGGGAGGCCGTGGACGGTGTGGACGACGAGGGGGCGATCCGAGCGGCGGACGTTCCAGGCGGCGGCGCGGCCGAGGATGCCCGCCTTGCTGGAGTGCGTGTGCACGACATCGGGCGAGGTTTCGCGCACCAGCTTTTTGATCGCCCAATAGGCGGCGCCATCGTGCCAGGCGTGGGGGCTGCGAACGAGGTGGGGCGTCACGATGACGCGGTAGCCGCCGGCGCGGGCACGCTGCATCAGCGTCCCCTCAGGTCCCGGACTGGGGCCGGTCAGGAGCATCACCTCATGACCGCGCCGTGCCAGGCCCTCACACGTCAGCAGCGTGTTCTCCTGCGCTCCGCCGACGATGAGGCGTGTGATAATGTGCAGTATCTTCATGTGGTGCTGATTCTAATCGCGGCGGGCGCCGCGTCACCTTCTCCGCGGCCCCCCGGTCCCCTATAATTCCGCTTCTGATTCTGAAAGGACCCCCATGCCCGCCCCCTCCGTCCTGCTTCTCCGCACCGCTGGCACCAATTGCGACCGCGAGCTTGGCCACGCCTTTGAACGGGTGGGGGCGGAGGTGACGCCGCTGCACATCAATGCGTTGCTGGCGGATCCGGCGCAGCTTGCAGGCTACGAAATTCTCGCCCTGCCTGGGGGGTTTTCCTATGGCGACGACATTGCGTCGGGGAAAATTCTGGCCAATCAGTTGATCCATCACCTGAAGGGGCCGCTGCAGCAATTTGTGGCCGACGGGAAGCTGGTGCTGGGGGTGTGCAACGGGTTTCAGGTGCTGGTGAAGTCGGGGCTGCTTCCCGGTCCCATGCCGCAGCTGGCGGCAGAGGATTGGCATCCGGTGACGCTGACCTACAACACGTCGGGGAAGTTTGAGGACCGGTGGGTGAAGATTCGGGCCTGCTCGAGTTTGTGCAAGTGGCTGCCTCCACAGGGCACGGTGCTGGAGGTGCCGGTGGCGCATGGGGAGGGGCGATTTGTGACGCGGGATCGGGCGGTGATGGACGCGCTGATTGCCAACGATCAGGTGGCCTTTCGCTACGTGGATGCTGCGGGCGACCTGGCGACGACCTATCCGGAGTTGCCCAACGGCTCGGCGGATGCGGTGGCGGGGATCTGCGACGCGACGGGGCGGGTGCTGGGGCTGATGCCGCACCCGGAGCGGGTCGTGGACGCGGCGAACCACCCGCTGTTTTCGCGCGGGGTGGGCAGGGCCGACGGGCTGCCGCTGTTTGAGGCGGCGATGGCTTACCTGCATGCCCAGCGTCTGGTCGCCGTGTGAAGTTTTCTCCGCCGAGTTTTGTCCGGGTTTGCAATGCTTCCGATCTACAACGCCACGCGTGACGCCGCCAAAATTGCGGCCTTGCGGTCCAAGCTTTCGCTCCAACCGCTGCTGCTGGAGGGGCTGGATGACGAGGCGGCCGACGCAGCGGGCAAGGCCCCGTCGCGGTTCGCGGTCGTCCGTCAGATCCTGCGTGATGTGCGAGAGGAGGGCGATACGGCGCTGCTCCGGTACACGGAGAAGTTCGACCGCGCGACGCTCACGCCCGCAACCCTTCGTGTGCCGCCCGCGGCGATCGAAGCGGCGCTGCATGCGGTCAGCCCCCGGTTCCTCGCGGCGCTGGATGTCGCCATCGCCAACCTGCGACGTTACCAGACGGCGATGATGGCGCAGGAACCGCCGATGATTGCGGCACCGGGTGGCCAGGGGCGTCTGGGCGTGAAGTTCACGCCGCTGGAACGGGTCGGGCTCTACGTGCCGGGCGGCGCGGCGGCCTATCCCTCGTCGGTCCTCCACACCGCGATTCCGGCGCAGGTCGCCGGCGTCCGCAGCTTGTGCCTCTGCTCGCCGATGCGCGAAGGCGGCGTGGCCGCCGCTGTTCTGGCGGCGGCGGCAAAGCTCCACATTGATGAGATCTACGCGGTGGGGGGGGCACAGGCCATTGCGGCGATGGCGTTCGGCACGGCCACGATCCGACCGGTGGACAAGATCGTGGGGCCCGGCAACACGTTCGTGCAGCTCGCCAAGAAGGAGCTGTACGGAATTGTCGATATTGATTCGTTTGCCGGGCCCTCGGAGGTCATCGTGCTGGCGGACGAATCGGCGGACCCCCGGGCGGTGGCTGCGGAGCTGCTTGCGCAGGCGGAGCACGCCCCGGGGAGTTGCCTGTTGATCACCGCCAGCCTGGATCTGGCAGAGGCTGTTCAGGTGGAGCTGGAAGCCCAGCTCAAGGAGCTGTCGCGCGAGCAGCTCACCCGCACCGCCCTCGAATTTGCCAGCGCGATTATTCTGGCCTCATCTCATGGGGAGGCGATCGAGCTGGTAAATTCGTTCGCCCCGGAGCACCTGCAGATCACCACCACCACGGCTCGCGAGGACGCCCGGAAAATTCGCCATGCCGGTGCCATTTTCATCGGACCCTGCACCCCGGTCGCGGCGGGGGATTACCTGGCGGGGCCGTCGCATGTGTTGCCGACCAGCGGCACGGCGCGGTTTTTCTCCGGTCTCTCGGCGGACAGCTTCCGTAAACGCACGTCGCTGGTGGAGTTCGACCAGGGCACCCTGGATGCGGCGGGCCCCGCGATCGTCGATTTTGCGCTGACGGAAGGCTTCGATGCCCATGCCCGGTCGGTGTCGTTCCGCACCGAGGGGTGATGATGGCGGAGGAATCGGAGTGCGGCCGGCGGGCGGAATTTGCCGACATACCCAAGGAGTGCCCATCCAAGGGGGAGCGTCTGGTTGCGGCGACCGGAAGAGGGGTGCTGCTGGGCACTGCTTCGCCGGAAGGGCACCAATTCTTTCGCACTGGCAGGGCCCAACTTGATAAGCGCGGACATGCACTCGTACAATTGCCATCACGTCCATAGGAGACACGAATGTTTGAACGTTTCACAGATCGCGCGCGCAAGGTGATGGCTCTGGCCAACCAGGAGGCGCAGCGGTTTAATCATGAATACATCGGGACCGAGCACATCCTGCTGGGCCTGGTGAAGGAAGGCTCGGGCGTGGGGGCGACCGTGCTGAAAAACCTGGATATCGACCTCCGCAAAGTCCGTCTGGAAGTGGAGAAGCTGGTGAAGTCCGGGCCCGACATGGTGACCATGGGCAAGCTGCCGCAGACGCCCCGGGCGAAGAAGGTGATTGAGTACGCGATCGAAGAAGCGCGGAACCAGGGCCACAACTATGTGGGCACGGAGCACCTGCTGCTGGGGTTGCTCCGCGAGAAGGACGGCGTGGCGGCGCAGGTCCTGATGAACCTGGGTCTGAAGCTGGAAGAAGTTCGCGAAGAGGTCCTTAATCTTTTGGGTGCTGGTGTGGAAAGCGAAGGCGGCAACGCAGGCGAATCCAAGTCCGAATCCAAGACCAAGAGCAAGACGCCGGCCCTGGATTCTTTCGGTCGAGACCTGACGGAACTGGCGAAGGAAGGCACGCTCGATCCGGTGATCGGGCGGGCCAACGAAATCGAGCGCGTGGTGCAGATTCTCTGCCGCCGCACGAAGAACAACCCGGTGCTGCTGGGCGAGGCCGGGGTGGGCAAAACCGCGATCGTGGAAGGTCTGGCGCAGAAGATCGTGACCAACGATGTGCCGGAGATTCTTTCCGAGAAGCGGATCGTGGTGCTGGACCTGGCCATGATGGTGGCCGGCACGAAGTATCGCGGACAGTTTGAAGAGCGCATCAAGGCGGTGATGAACGAGGTTCGCCGCGCCAAGAACGTGATTCTGTTCATCGACGAGCTGCACACGCTGGTGGGCGCTGGGGGCGCGGAAGGGGCGATCGACGCCTCCAACGTGCTCAAGCCCTCGCTGGCCCGCGGCGAGATCCAGTGCATCGGTGCCACCACCCTCGATGAGTACCGCAAGTACATCGAGAAGGACGCGGCGCTGGCCCGCCGCTTCCAGTCCATCATCGTCAACCCGCCCAGCAAGGAAGAGGCGGTCGAGATTCTCCGTGGCCTGCGGGATCGCTACGAGGCGCACCACCGCGTGCAGATCACCGAAGAAGCCCTCAAGGCCGCGGTCGAGCTCTCCACGCGCTACATCACGGAGCGCTGCCTGCCCGACAAGGCCATCGACGTCATCGATGAAGCGGGTGCCCGGGTGCGGCTCAAGAGCATGACCAAGCCGCCCAACCTCGCTGAGATCGAAGAGCAGATCGAACGGCTGTCGATCGAGAAAGATGAGGCCGTCAAGAACGCCGACTACGAACGTGCCGCCGAGCTGCGTGACCAGGCCGAGGCCCTCCGCAAGAAGAAAGAGGAGATGCAGAAGGCGTGGCGCGAGCAGGCCAAGGAAGTTGACGGCGTCGTCGATGAAGAAATGATCGCCGAGGTGGTCAGCAAGATCACCGGCGTACCGCTGACGCGGCTTGAGAAGAAGGAAGCGCAGCGGCTGCTGGAACTGGAAAACGAGCTGCACAAGCGCGTTATCTCGCAGGATGACGCCATCAAGGCCGTCGCCCGCTCGATCCGCCGGGCACGTTCGGGCCTCAAGGATCCGAATCGTCCGATCGGCACGTTCCTGTTCCTCGGACCTTCCGGCGTCGGCAAAACGCTGCTCTCCAAGGCGATCGCCGAATTCATGTTCGGCAGCGAGGAAGCCCTCGTGCAGATCGACATGTCGGAGTACATGGAGAAGCACAACGTGTCGCGCCTCATCGGCGCGCCTCCGGGCTACGTCGGCTACGAAGAGGGCGGGCAGCTCACCGAGCGTATCCGCCGCCGCCCCTACGCGGTCGTGCTGCTCGATGAAATCGAAAAGGCGCACCCCGATGTTTTCAACACGCTGCTGCAGGTCATGGAGGAAGGCCGCCTGACCGACAACGTCGGCCGCACGGTGGACTTCAAGAACACCATCCTCATCATGACCAGCAACATTGGGGCAGATCTGATCAAATCCGGCGGCATCGGCGGCTTCGGTCTGCGGCCCAAGGGCGAGGAATACTCCTTCGAAGCCATGAAGAAGTCACTCCTCCGGGAAGTCGAAAAGTTCTTCCGGCCGGAGTTCATCAACCGACTTGATGACACGATCATCTTCCGCCCGCTGACCAAGGAAAACCTGTACAACATCATCGACATCGAGGTGAAGAAGATGGGCAAACGGCTGAGCGAGCAGGGCATCCGCCTCGAGCTCACTGTCGAAGCCCGCGACTTCCTCATCGACAAAGGCTACAACCCCGACTTCGGTGCCCGGCCCCTCCGCCGTGCGATCGAACAGAACGTCGAGGACGCCCTGTCGGAATCGATCCTCCGCGGCGACTTCAAAGGGTTCGACCTCGTGAAGATTCACCGTGACGGCGAAAAACTTCGCTTCGAGTCGATCAACACCAAGGGCGAACTGCCCGCCGCTGCCACTTCGGCGGCCGGATCGGCGGACGCCACCTGACCGCCCTCCGCGTGGGACGTCGTTGTCGAAAAGCCCTCGCCGCAAGGCGGGGGCTTTTTGTTGAGGGGCGCAGAGACCTTCTGGTGCGCCCGCCGTCCGCGACGCTTCCTCCGTGAATTGTGTCGCCGCCGGACCTCGCTCCCCCTTACAATCAGCCGCGCCCCGGCATCCCGGCGGACGCTCCCCGTTTCCGCTCTCGACAAGAGCCACCAATCGCCGCTTCGCGCTGCTTTTTTTACCATGACCCGGCCATGGAAATTGCCTTCTGGCTTGACGACACACAGCTCACGCATGAGACGCCGTTTCTGCGGCACCTCGTGATGGGGCTGAAGTCGGATGGGCAGCAGGTGACCTTCATCGCCCATCAGGACATGGATCTCACGGCGTTGCCCACCCTCGGTTCGCGCTGTCTGAAGTACCGCTGGAATGGCTGGGAGCGGGTGCCGGTGCTGCAGCGGTTGCGGCTCAACGGATTGTCCCGCGCGCTGGCGGACCAGCCGCCCGACGTTCTGGTGGTGTGGGGGTCGGCCGATCCGGGCGTCGTCGGTGCGCTGGCCGCGGCGGTGCCGTCGTTGCCGATCGTGCTGTGGGTGTGGGATGCCTCGGAGCTTTTTTCTCCGCTGGCGCGTCTGCCTGCGGTGCGGCAGATCATCGCGTCGTCCGGGCCAATCGCCGCCCGCGTGCCTGCGGCTTTTCCAATCCCGGTCACAACGATTCATCCCGGTGCCTACACGGAGGACAGCGTGGCGTGCTTCGACGTCGCGGGGCAATTACCCTGCCTCGTCTCGCTCGATCCGCTGGCCGACCGCGCGGCCTACGAAGCGTTGATCAGGGCCTGCCGGATGCTCGCTGATGATCAGCAGGATTTTCTGCTCTTCGCCTACGACACGGGGCCGGCGGAGTACGCCATCTGGCGGGTGGCCGAGACGCTGCATATTCTCGATCGCTTCTCGTTCGTGCCCTATCAGCACGACACGCAGCCACTGCTGCTGCATGGCGATTTGTACATCCACATTCTGCCGGCATCTCGGGTGCAGTATCGCACGCTCGAGGCGATGGCCCACGGGCTGGCGGTGGTGACGACGCCGAACCATGCGGCGGATTATCTGCTGGACAACCAGACCTGCCGCATCGTGGGCCCCCAGACGCCGGAGGCGTGGCATAACGTACTGCGGGAGCTGACCAGCGACCGCCCCCGCGCGGCGACGATGGCCCGCCGCGCGCAGCAGTTCATTCGCGATCGCCATTCCATGGCGCGCACGCTTGAGCAGTTCGGCTCGATCTGTCGGCAAGCGGCGGGAGTTGCGATTCCCATGCAGCCACGCTAAATTATCCCCCTCAACGGGTAGTTCCCCGATCGCGACGAATGGCGTGTGAGCGCTTGCGTCAAGCCCTATTGTCGCTTTCCCCTCCATAAAAAAGGATGTTTATGAAGCGAATGGTATACCTGGCAACCCTCACCGCCCTCGCGTCCCTCCCCGCCTTCGCGGATACCGTCACGCTCCGCAACGGCGACCAGCTCACCGGGTCCATCAATGAAGTGTCACCCGCGCATGTCATTGTGACCACGCCCTATGCGGGAAAGCTCACCATCGATCGTGCCGCCGTGCGCACATTGCAGTCGGACACCGCGGTCAGCGTCCTGCGGCCCGACGGCAGCAGCGAGCTTCGCTACCTGTCGCCCACCACCCAGCCGGTGATCGCACCCGACAGCACCGCCGCCACGCAAACGGCAGCCGCCGGCTGGCGCGAGACCGAGGCACCCGTTCCCCCGGTTGCGGGCTCCCCGGTTGCCACGGCCCTGCCCGCGCCGATCAAGACCGACGCCCCCCCGAAGCGCTTCTCGCAATACTTTGATTTCGGACCCGACTGGAAGAACACCCTGGCCCTGGGGGCGGCCAATTCCTCAGGGAACGATGAGTCCACGTCCGTCAACGGGAGCCTCTCGCTGCATTACCAGAAGAAGGCCGACGAACTGAGCATCAAGTTTGAGTCGCTTTACGGGACCAGCCAGGGGCAGCAGACGGCCGGACTGCTCGCGCAGAACACCATCTATCGCCACGACCTCACCAGCCGCTGGTACAGCTATGCCTCGGACGACCTGCGCTATGATGAAATCAAGGGCATTTCGCTGCAGGCGCAGGGTTCGGGCGGCGTTGGTTACTACGTATTCAAGAGCGACCGTTTCAAGCTCGACGTTCGCAGTGGCCCGGGCGTGCAGTATCTGAAGACTTTTGATGGTCGCTCCGCCGTCGCCCCCTCCGCCGAGGCCGGCATCCGCATCGCTTACGTGGTCAACGACCACCTCACGGCGACCCACGAGACCACCTACACGACCTCGCTGTTTGACAGTGAGGTGTGGCGCGTTCACTCGGAATCGGCGCTGAACTACAAGCTCGACGTGGAGCGTGGCATGGGGCTCAAGTTCGCCTACAACGATGATTTCGAGAACCGCCCCTCGGCCAACCGGCAGAAGAACGATTCGCGGGTATCGCTGTCGCTCACGCTGGATTTTTAATCCGTCGAACGGCGCGCCGGAAAGGCGACTCGCGGACTTTCGCGGGTGCGCTCGTTTGCAGGCTCACTCCCCCGAAACCGCGAGCGCCCGCGATGGCATGCCGACAAACTCCGACTTCTTCGCGCTCACGCCCTCCAGCATGCCCTGCGGGTAGGCCCGTTTGACCGCCGCCTCCACGAGGCCCAGGAACATGCCGTCCGGACTGAGCGGGCGGCTGGTCAGGCAGGGGTGCGCCTGCGTCGCCACGAAGTAGGGGTGGACGTTTTCCGGAAGCTCGAGCATTTGCATGATGGGCTGCGTGGGGTGGCGCCCGCTGAAGATCAGGCCCTGGCTGGTGAGCGTTTCGATATAACGCGGATCGACCTCGTAGCGATGGCGGAAGCGCAGCGTGGTGTGGGTGACGTTGCCGTAGCGGCGCGATAGCAGGGAACCGGGGAGGACGTCGATTTCCTTCGCGCCCAGGCGCATGTTGCCGCCGAGTCCTTCGAGCTTTTTTTGCTCCGGCAGGATGTCGATGACGGCATTGGCGCACTGGGGGCAGAACTCGGTGGAGTTGGCGTCGGGAAGGTGGCAGACGTTGCGGGCGAACTCGATCACCGCCATCTGAAAGCCCAGGCAGATGCCCAGGAACGGGAGCTTGTTTTCCCGGGCATACTGCACGCAGGCGACCTTGCCCTCCACGCCGCGGTTGCCGAAGCCGCCCGGCACGATGATGCCGTGGAGGTGTTTGAGCCGGTCGGCGACGTTCCGCGGCGTAAGCTCGGTGGTGTCGATCCAGTCGATGGTCACGCGGCACCGCGCGTGCGCGGAGCAATGTTCGAGGGCCTTGTCGATCGAGGCGTAGGCGTCGCGGATGGCCGTGTATTTTCCAGCGACACCGATCACGACTTCCTGATTCTTGGGCGCCAGAAGATCGTCAACGAACTGCACCCATTTGCGTCGCGCGCTGTCTTCCAGCCGCTGGTTCACGCGGTCATGCAGGCCCAGGATGGTGAGCACTTCGCGGTCCATGCCCGCCTCGCGCAGCATCTCGGGCACCAGGTAAATGCTTTCCACATCGTGCATCGAAAAAACGCGGCGGAGCGAGACGTTCGAGAACATCGAAATTTTTTGTTTGACCTTGTCGCTCACCGGGCTGGGGCAGCGGCAGGCGACGATGTCGGGCACGAGCCCCGCCTCCATCACCTGCCGCAGGCCGAGCTGTGCGGCTTTGCTCTTCTGCTCGCCGAGGGTCTTGGGCTCCATGACGTAGGTGAGGGCGACCACGCACACGCTCTCCTCGCCCTCTTCGTAGCGCAGTTCACGCAGCGCCTCGATGAAGTAGCCGTTTTCGTAATCGCCCACCGTCCCGCCCACTTCGATGAACACGACATCCGCCTTGCTGCGGGCGGCGAGGTCGCGCAGCAGCCGCTTCACTTCGCCGGTGACGTGCGGAATCATCTGCACATCGCGGCCGAGATAGCCGCCATGGCGCTCCTTGTCGAGCACGCGCGTGAAGATCTGCCCGCTGGTGGTGAAGTTGTGCCGGTTGAGGTTTTCATTGAGCATCCGCTCGTACGTGCCCAGATCCATGTCCGTTTCCATGCCATCTTCCAGCACGAAAACTTCCCCATGACGGAAGGGGTTCAACGTTCCCGAATCGAGATTCAGGTAGCCTTCCATCTTGATGGGCGCGACGATGAGCCCCTTGTCCTTAAGAATCTTGGCGAGGCTCGACGCGAAGATCCCCTTGCCCAGCCCGCTCATGACGGTGCCTACCACCACCACGTATTTGGTCTTGCCCTTCACGTAGTTCGGCGGCATCGGCGAATAGAACTCGGTCTCGTCGCTGGAATTCCCCAGCGCTGCCAACATTTCCTGCGTGT
>CALCHA010000695.1 GCA_937901265.1 uncultured Phycisphaerales bacterium | reverse complement strand
ACCGTCGCCATCGCGGAGGCGGTGACCTGGACCCTGCTGATCACAGGGATGCTGCTGAAATACGTCGCGAACGCCGGCAGCCTGCCCGTGCTGATCGGCGGCTCCATCCACGGACTCGTCTTCATCAGCTACGCGCTGACCGCCGCACTCGTGGGCGTCAACCAGCGCTGGAAGGTCGGCCAGATCGTGTTCGCGGTCGTCACGGCGATCGTGCCGTACGCCACCATCCCGTTCGACCGCTGGCTCGACCGGCACGGCAGGCTCGAGGGCGAGTGGCACCGCGAGGCGACGGATGACCCTGCCGATCGCACCTGGGTCCGTCGCCTGCTGCGCTGGTTCCTGAATCACCCCGTGGTGCTGGGGGTCCTGCTGGTTGTGGCGATCGCCGTGATCATGACCACGCTGCTCATCGTCGGCCGCCAAAAACCCGCGGACTGGCCCGCCCATTTGCCCGCCACCTTCCTCCCAGACGAGGAGCTCCCCGAAACGCAACCCGCAACCGCCGCACCCCGCAGCCACGGCCCCCTTCTGGGCCTGATCACCCTCCTGCACCACACGCACGCCCCCACCCTCCTGCTCGCCTGCGACACCCCCCTCCTTTCGCCAGAGCTCCTGCAGGAACTCCTGGCCGCCCACCGTCCCGACTCCCTCGCCACCATCGCCACCACCGACCAAGGCCCCGAGCCCCTCCTCGCGATCTACACCCCCGCCCTGCTCCCCACCCTCGAACGCATGCACAAGGAAAATCGCCGCGCGCTCCATCCCCTGATCCACCTCCCCAACGTCGACCATTTCCGCATTCCCACTGAGCACCTCCCCGAACTGCTCAACCTCAACACCCCCGCCGACCTCCAAAAAGCCGCGCAATTCCTCCATCCGCCCCCAAAAACGCAATAGAAAACACAATAGTAAAACACAAAAAGCCCGAGACGCTCTCGCGCCTCGGGCCTCTCAATGTCAAACCAACCCCTTCGCGGCCTTCTGTTTCTCAGAAGTCATACTTCTCAATATTGTCCTTCGTGAACACCAGGATATCCCCCAGCAGCACCTGGCCGTTCACGATCTTCTTCTCCCCCAGACGCCCCGCCTTGATCGACGTGTCGCCCGCGTGGTATTTGCCCGTCGCCACCGCTTCTGCCGTGTAGACCGTCAGATACCCCAGGTCCTTCGTGTTCCACAGGACGACCGATTTCACCGTCCCATCCATCACGTACTTTTTCATGTCGTTGGGCGTGGAGAGCCCCGTCACCTGCACCTTGCCGGCCATCCCCTGCTGCTTGATCGCCTCTGCCGCGCCGGGGAACGCCGCCGAGCTGATCGCCCACACACCCTTCAGGTTAGGATGGCTCTTGATCAGCGTCTCGGTCACCTGCTGGGCCTTGGTCGAATTGTCATCCGAAGGCTCCGTGGCGATCAGCTTCAAATTCGGATACTTCTCCAGCTCCACCTTCATGTACTTGATCCACTCGTTCTGGTTCGCCGCCGTCAGCGTCGCCGTCACGATCGCCACCTCCCCGCTGGCCTTGCTGGCATCGCCGCCGCCGATGTCCTTGGCAAGCGTGTCCACCAGCGCATTGCCGATCTGCTCGGCCGACGCCTGGTTCACAAACAGCGTCCGCGTGTCGGGGGCCGCATCCGCATCCCATGTGATCACCTTCACCCCCTTCGCCTCGGCCGCCTTCATCGCCGGCGCCAGCACCGCGGGATCGTTCACCGACACCGCGATCACGTCCGCCTGCTGTAACGCCCACTGCTGCACCAGCTTCGCCGCCTCATCCGCGTTCCCGCCCACCGGGCCGTCATAGGTCAGCTTGACGTCCCCCAGTTCCTTCGTCGCCTCCTGCGCCCCCTGATAGCAGGTCTCGAAATAAGGAACCCCCTTCACTTTGGGCAGCAGATAGACGCTCACCATCTTCCCGCCGGCGCCCCCGCCCGTACCCGTCGCCGCCGACCCGCCGCCCGTGCTCGAATTGTCGCCGCAGCCCCCCATCGCCAGGCCCACCGCGGCCACCGCCGCCCACGCCATCACCTGCATCTTCGCCATTACCGTCATGTTCAGTCCTTTCATTTCCTCAAAGCCTTCCGCCCGAACAGGGCGTTGATTGCCACCGTCGCCACCAGCAACAGCCCCAGCACCAGCCGGATCAGCGTGTTGTCATGATAATGCCAACTCACGAATTCGCGCGTTTCATGAATAAGAGCAACGCCCAGAACCGTCCCAATGATGCGTCCCCTTCCCCCGAATATGCTCGTACCCCCCAGGACCACCGCCGTGATCACATCCAGCTCCAACCCCGGCGCCATGCTGGCCTGCGCCGTGTTGTACTGCGCCGCGTTGTCCAGCGCCGCCACCCCCGCCGCCAGGCCGGACAACGTGTAAATCAGCATCTTCGCCCGATTCACCTTCAACCCCGAAAACGTCGCCCCCATCTCGTTGTGCCCGATCGCGTAGAGCGTGCGCCCAAACGGCGTCTTGGCCAGCACCACGCCCATCGCGATCGCCGCCACGATGAAGACCCACCCCGCCACCGACACCGCGTACCAGTGCGGATGCCGCAGGTCCGGCCCCGCCAGTAGCGCCTTCTGCCCCAAATTCGTAAACCACTCCGGAAAGCCCGAATACACGCTCGTCGTCTTGTACAACGACCCAAACCCCAGGCTCAGTCCCTCCGCCAACCCGCGGTACGCG
>CALCHA010000694.1 GCA_937901265.1 uncultured Phycisphaerales bacterium | reverse complement strand
AGAACAGTCCCCTGCAGCGGCGCCGCCTGATAAGCGAATATTCGCAGGCGGTTTTCGCCGGTGTGGCCGGCGAGATCGATGAGGATATCGATCTGGTCGGCATCCACCTGCTGAGCGACCGCGGGGTCCCTCGCGGCAGAGATTTTCCGCCAGCGCTCGACAAGGCCGCTGAGGCGGGCGGTGAAAGCATCTTCGCGCGATCCGGCGGCATAGGCGGTGAACTCCCAGCGGTCGCGGTCATGGTGCTCGAAGAGGGGCAGGAGAAAGTGGGTGACCGCATGTTCGCGGAAATCGGGCGAGACGAAGCCCACGCGTAAGGGGCGCTCCGGATCCTTGTCGCGCCGCACGGCCAGGGGCGAAATTCCGGCGGTAAATGCCGGCCACCAGGCGTCGGCTTCGCGGCGCACCTGCTGCGGGTCGATGCCGGCCACGTAGGAGAGGTCGCGGACATAGTTGCTGGCAACGCCGGGATGTTGCGGGAGCATCTGGCTGGCGGCACGATGGCGGCGACAGGCTTCTTCCGTGTCCGCGGCCTGAAGGCGGGCTTCGCCGAGGTTGTTGCAGGCGTTTCCGGCAAGTTCGAGCGAAGCGGGATCGCCCCGTGCGGTGGCCACCTCGACGATGCGCGACCAGAGTTCCGCGGCCCGATGGTTGTTTCCCGACAGAAAGAGCACCACGGCCGCGTTATTCATGGCGGGAAGGTAATCCGCGTGGGCCTGGCAGGCGCGCTCGTAGCTCGCGAGCGCGGGATCGCCGCGGCCGAGGGTGGCGTAAACGTCGCCCAGATTGGTCCAGGTGGCGGGGTCATTTTCAAGGTCGAGGGCCCGTCGCAGGAACTGTTCGGCCACCAGGAGGCGTCCCAGTTGAAACGCGAGCATCCCCATGCCGCGCAGGGCACGCACGTCCGCGGCGTTGAGCTGCAGCGCTTCGACGTAAAGGGTCTCTGCCTCGGTGAAGCGTCCGGCCATCTGATGCTCAGCGGCCAGCGCCACCCGGTCGGCCACATGGGTAAAGTTCAGGGGCATTTCAAGCGTCCTTGCACCAGGCATGCCAGATGGTTCGAAGGGCGGCGGCGAAGTCACGGGCGAAGCCCTCTTCATCGCGCAGGGGCGATTTTTCCATGCGCCGCCGGAGTGCCGCGCGGATGGCGCCCTGGACGGTGTGGTCCCTGGCCAGGTGCGTTGCCCTTCGGATGTAACCCGACTCGCTGTTGGCCACGAGCTTTTCGAGCCCCAGATGGTTCATAATCGCCGCGCCGGTTCGTGCGGCGCTGGTTTTGCCGGCCATCGTGATGACCGGCACGCCCAGCCAGAGTGCATCGCAGGTCTGCGCGAGGCCTTCATAAGGGAAGGTGTCGAGGAGGAGGTCGATCTTGCGATACCACGCGAGATGTTCCGCAAGGGTAGGCTGATTCGCCAGAAAGGTGAGGCGCTCGGTATCGACGCCGGCGGCGACGAAGCGCTCGCGGAGGCCGGCGCGGGTCTGCTTGTCATTCAGCGGCGCGGCTTTGAGGATGAGTCGCGAATCGGGCACGCCGGCCAGTGCACCGGCCCAGAGACGGATGGTCTCATCGGAAATCCGCGGGGCGGCGGCAAACCCGCCGAAGGTGAAATGGCGATTACCCCCGCGCTCCACGGGCGGCTTGTGGGGCACATCGACATCGGTCATGGGTGCCGGCGGACGGTAGCACCACCCGGTTCGCGGCAGCCGGAGGAGCTTCTCCGAGTAAAAAGCGTCGGCTCCGTCGCCATCGGTGAAGGGGTCCACGATGCGATAGTCCATGAAGGGCGAGCCGGTGGTTGCCGGATAGCCGAGGTAGGCGACCTGCAGCGGGGCAGGCCGATAGGCGAAGACGCGCAAGCGGTTGTCGGCCATGTGACCTGTCAGGTCGATCAGGATGTCGACCTTGTCCTCATCGATCATGCGGGCGATGGCTTCGTCGGCCATGCCGACGATATTGCGCCATCCGCCCTCGCACTGGGCGGCGAACTTCAGGGTGTACTCGTCGGGGCGGCGGACGTTGGCGTAGGCGATGAATTCCAGGGCGTCGCGGTCGTGATGCTCAAAGAGGGGCAGGAGAAAGTGGGCGAGGGCGTGCTCGTGGAAGTTCGGGGAGAGAAAGCCGATCCGCAGGACGCGATCGGGGGAACAATCGCGCACCGGCTGAAGGGGCGTGATGTCCGCCGCATGCTGCTCCCACCATTTCCGGTGCGCGGCGAGGGATTCCTGCGGGGTGAGATCGGAAGCATAGAGCATATCGCGCAGCAAGTTGCTGTGGGCGGCCGCGAAGCCCGGGTAGACGTCGAGGGCGAGCTGGTGCTTTTCGCGTGCCAGGGGCAGCAGGCCGCGCTCGAGGTAGGCTTCGCCGAGGTTGTTGTGCGCCGCGGCCTCAAAATGACGCAGGGCGATGGCGCGGGGGCTTTCCGGTCCCTCCTTCTCCGCGGCCTTTTTCGCAAGACCGACGACCTCTTCCCACGCGGCCACCGCCTCTCCGAGGCGGCCGAGGCGCAGCAGGACCGCTCCCGCGTTGTTATAAGCGGTAGGCATATCGGGATCGACGTCGATGGCTTTTTGATACCACTCGAGCGCCGGTTCATAGTGCCGCAGCGCGGTGTAGGCGTCGCCGGTGCTGCAGTAAACGCCGGCTGTCAGGAGGCCGCATTCACGGGCCTTTTCCAGCAATTGGAGGGATTGTTCGTATTGTCCCACCTGAAATGCGAGGACGCCCAGGTTGTGGTATGCCGCTCCGCGCTGCGGGTTCATCTGCAGCACCTGCAGGTATTGCGCCTGGGCCTCTGCCAGCCGGCCGTGGCGCTGCGATGCCACGGCGGCCTGGAAGATGTCCTCTTCGTTGATGATGTTCAGCGGCATCGATTTTTCCTGTTGGCCCGCGGTGCGTTCCGGATTATCAGAAATGTGGGGCAAAACGGAAAGCCCCGCCGCCGCAGGGAAGGGTAGGTTGTCGGCACGGGTGGGGGTAGGATGTGCGTATGAACCCGCTTCGCGTCAATTGGGCCGCTCCCAAATGAAGATCTCCATCGTTCATCAGGCGGCGCTCGGCGACACGCTGCTGCTGCTGCCGCTGGTCCGTGCGCTTCGTCAGCATTTTGCCCAGGCGGGCGGCTGCGCGATCACGCTCATCAGCAAGGCCAGCTTTGGCCAGATGCTCACGATGCTCGGCGAGATCGACGCGTACTTCTCGGCGGAGGATCGCGATCACTCCCTCTGGTTTGCGGAACCCGGGGGGGCGGGGCCGAACAGCTTGCCGGTGTGGACGGCGTGCGACCTGCTGATCTCGGCGGTCTCCAGCGGACAGGATGGCTGGGCGCGCAATGCGCAGCGATCGGCGGCGCGTGAGTGTCTGTTCTTTGAACCGCGTCCCGCGGCAGAATATGTCGGCCATGTGACGCAGTATCACGGAGAGCAACTGGCCCGGCAGGGGTTGCAATTGCCCGAGGCCAGGCTTCCGCTGGCGCGTTCCAACCCCGACGGGGCGATCGTGATCCATCCGGGCTCCGGGGGCGACGCGAAGTGCTGGCCGCGCGAGCGCTATATCTCGGTGGGCCGAACGCTGAAGCGCCTTGGCCTCACCCCGACATTCATCCTTGGGGAAGCGGAACAGGAACGTTGGGGCGGGAAGGTGGTCGCAGCGATGCAGGAGGAATTTCCGTGGTATCTGCACATGGGGCTCTACGAACTCGCGGAGCGTTTGGGCCGTGCCCGGATGTATCTGGGGAACGACTCGGGGGTGACGCATCTGGCGGCGGCGGTGGGCATTCCGACGATTGCGCTTTTCGGGCCGAGCAATGATGTGCAGTGGCGGCCGGTGGGCCCGGCGGTGCAGATCATGCGGGCACCCTCCCCGCACGAACGAAACCTCGGACAGCTCAGCGAAGCGGATGTGCTTGCCAGCGTGCTGGCGGAGCTGCGAAAACTCTATTGACGCTCATGCCCCCGCGGCCATGGCATGTGCCCGTCTGGCCTCATATCCCCACGGGCACGCTGGTCGGTGCGTCGCTGCCTGCGGGCGACTTGCGCCCGAGCTTGTGCGTCATGATCTTGTCCTGCAACCGCATGAGCCCCTCGAGGAGGGCCTCAGGCCGCGGGGGGCAGCCGGGCACATAGACGTCCACCGGCACGACCAGGTCGACCCCCTTGACGACGTGGTAGCCATACTTGAAGTAGGGTCCGCCGCCGATGGTGCAGGCCCCCATCGCCATGACGTATTTTGGTTCCGCCATCTGGTTGTAGAGGCGGCGGATTCGGGAGGCCATCTTGTAGGTCACGGTGCCGGCCACAATCATGAGGTCGGCCTGGCGGGGCGTGGCGCGAAAGGCGCCAGCGCCGAAGCGGTCGAGGTCGTAGCGGCTTCCCCCGACCGCCATCATCTCGATGGCGCAGCACGCCAGCCCGAAGGTCATGGGCCAAAGCGCGTTGGCGCGCGCCCAGTTCAACGCCGTGTCGACGCTGGTCAGGATCAGGCCCTCTTCGAATCGATTTTCAATCCACGACATGGCTGGTCACTTTCCGCTGCTGTGAAATCCGTCGGCCGGCACGGGGTTGGGCGGCTGAAAATCGGGGTCCCTGCGCGCCTGCTGATGGAGGTTTTCCGTGGCCGCGGGTTTCGCCCCCGCGAGCGTCGTGGTGACATTCGACCGCACCCACTCCAGATAACCGAAACGCCACAAATAGACGTATCCGATGAGCAGGAGTCCGAAGAACTCCAGCATGGCAATCAG
>CALCHA010000693.1 GCA_937901265.1 uncultured Phycisphaerales bacterium | reverse complement strand
CGGGCGTACCATCTGGACCACCTTCACGGTCTTCATCGTTGTCCTGATCATGTACATTTATGGCGGCGAGGGCGTTCGCGGCTTCTCCTTCGCCATGCTCATCGGCGTGCTGACCGGGGCCTATTCAACCCTCGCCATCGCCAGCCCGATGCTCCTTACCACCGCCCTGAAAAGCGATAAGGGTGGCAATCGGCCCACCGGAATGTCCAAGAGCAACCCCTTCCGGCCGCAGCCGGCCTCCACCGAGGGCGCCTGACGGAATCGTCCGCCGCCCTGCTTTTGTGAAATCTGACGCCGCACCCGGCCCCGCGCCGGGTGCGGCCGTTTTTGCCTGTTTCTGCGCCACCTGGCGCCCGCAAACCAGCCCCCGGACCAGGCCAATCCTGAATTGTGGCTATCGCTGTTGGCCGCCCGCTGGATGCGCCGATCATCTTGCGATAGGCTGTTGAACTTACCCGCGCGGATGGCGGGAGAACCCTAGTGGAGATATTCGATGCGCACCGATGCAAAAGTCGGCTTAATTTGTGCCTTCGTGCTGGTGCTCGCGGTGGTCGCATACTATGCGTTTCCGCCGGGCAACCACACCACGGAGACCGGGGCCACCACGGCACCCAGCCAGCTCAAAATGAACGGCACCGATGGCGGGACCAGCTCCGTCGCGATCGCCCCACCAGGTTCCGGCGGGCTCGGCGGAGCGGTCGTGCCCGGGCCTGACCTTTCCTCCGGCCACACTGGCGCGGCACTGCTTGGAACAGGTTCCAAACCGCCCGCCAGCGGTGAAAATGGCTCCGGCCTCCTCAGCGGGCCCCTGCCCACCACCGGCCCCGGCGATGGCCTCACCGGCGGACCGGGATCCCTCGGCGGCGGCCTGGCGAGCGGGTCGCTCACCGGCGATCTGCCCGGTTCCCCCACCGGCGTGACGCCCGGCCTGGGTGTCGGCCCCTCCAACACCGCGGGCGGAACCTCCGGCCTGGCCGGCTCGCTCACCGGCAGCACCTCCGTCGGCAGCGGACTCCTCGGCGGCGGTGGCCCCAGCATCAGCAGTTCGGGCAGCGGCTCGGGCCTCCGCGGCAGTACCGTTGAACTCGATCGGCCCCCCTCGCTCAGCGGCAGCACCGGCCCGGCATCGGGCACCACCGGCAAAACCACGCCCCCCGCGGCTGCTGCCGCCTCCAGCTACACCGTCGTTCGCGGTGACTCCATGTCCGCCATCGCCCGGAAACATCACATCACGCTCAAGGCCCTCGAGGCCGCCAACCCCGGCGTGAATCCCGATGTCGTCAAGGTCAACGCCAAACTCGTCATTCCCGCAGCCGCCACCAGCCCAACGACCACGGGTACTCCCACGGGCAAAGCGACGGCGACCGGTGGGACCACCGCCCGGCCGGCGAGCGGCACCAAGGCGGCGACCACCGGTTCCTCCACCGCCACGACGACCCTCACCCCGGGCAGCAGCTACACCGTGAAGGCCGGCGACAGCCTCCGGAAGATCGCCAAGGCCGCCTACGGGGATGAAAGCCTCTGGCGGCGTATCGCCCGCTACAACCGCGCGACCCTGCCCGATCCCAACCACCTCACCGCTGGCCACGTGCTGCGGCTTCCGCCCCGGTGAGCCCCCTGTCGATGTGATCCTTACGGCCGCCCTGCCTCTCCCGGCCGGGCGGCTTTTTTTTCCCCCAGCAGGAACCCGACCGATGCTCGATCTCAAATTCATCCGCGAGAACCCCGAGGCCGTCAAACGCGGCGCGCAGCTCAAAAATATGACCGTGGACGTGGATCGGCTCCTCGAGCTCGACGCCCGCAAACGCCACGTGCAGTCGACGCTCCAGGAACTGCAGACCGAGCAGAACAAGGCTTCCAAAGAGCTTGGCCCGCTGATGGGGCAACTCAAAAAGGAGCAGGACCCCGCCAAACGCGCCGAGCTGGAAGCGAAGGCCGAGGCACTGAAAACGCGGCCGTCGGCCATCAAGGCGGACATGATCGGGCTCGAGGAGCTGATCCGGACGCTGGACCCGGACATCGAGCAACTCCTGCTCACAATGCCTCTGCCGCCGGATGACGACGTGCCCATCGGCAAATCGTCGGAAGACAACGTGGAAACCTTCAAGTGGGGCACGCCGCGGCAATTCGATTTCGCGCCCAAAACGCACCTGGAGCTGGGCAAGTCGCTGGGGCTCTTTGACCTTGACCGCGGCGTGAAGATGGCGGGCTCCCGGTCCTACGTGCTCACCGGCGCCGGCGCGATGCTGCATCAGGCGGTGCTGCGGATGGCGCAGGACTTCATGGTCTTCGAGCAGGGCTTCACGCCGATGGCCGTGCCCGTGCTGGTCAAAGAGGCGGCGATGCGCGGCACGGGATTTTTCCCCGCCGGGCGCGAGCAGGCCTACCGCGTGGGCGAGGTGGAAGAGCGCGACGAGGATGTGCGCTATTTGACGGGGACGGGCGAAGTGGGTCTGACCGCGTTCCACATGGATGAGATTCTCTCCGAGGCGGAGCTGCCGCGGATGTATGTGACCGTGTCGACCTGTTTCCGGCGCGAGGCGGGCACCTACGGCAAGGACACGACCGGGCTCTACCGCATTCATCAGTTCGACAAGGTGGAGCAGGTCGTCATCTGCCGCAACGACAAGGAGGAGAGCAAACACTGGCATCGGAAGATGCTGTCGTTCAGCGAGGAGATGCTCAAGCGGCTGGGCCTGCCCTACCGCCTCCTGCAATGCTGCACCGGAGACCTCGGGGTGAAGAACGCGAGCATGATCGACGTCGAGACGTGGATGCCCTCACGCAACGGCTACGGCGAAACGCACTCCGCCAGCCGCCTTTACGACTTTCAGGCCCGCCGCTGCAACCTGCGTTACAAGACCGCCGACGGCAAGATGCACTTCTGCCACACGCTCAACAACACGGTGATCGCGAGCCCGCGGATTCTGATTCCGATTCTGGAAAACCATCAGAATGCCGATGGCAGCGTGACGATTCCGGAGCCGCTGCGCAAGCACATGGGGGGCATGGAGCGCATCGAGCCGGGGAAGTGAGAGGATTTACGGAGGCGGATGCGCCGTCGTCGACCGACGGCCGGAAGCGGGCGAGACGCCCGCGGTACGAGGACGGAGCACCGTACCGCGGGCGTCCCGCCCGCCATCGGCCGCAGCCGATTTTCATGGGGAAGTACCGAGGCAATCGCGACGTCGAGAAGTGCGGGTGGAGCGGTGGATAAGCGCGGAGGCTGCTCCGGCCTCTGCCGGAAGCGGGCGAGACGCCCGCGGTACGGATCTCCGGCGGGAAAAACCCTCAAGCGTCCGAAGGGGGTTCGGCCGCGGCGACTTCCGGCACCGGCACCTCGTCGGTAGGCACAGGGCCCGCGTCGGCACCCATCGGCGGATTTTCCGCGAACAGCGTCTGGTCCCCCTCCTCGCGCAGGCGAATCCGAATCAGCCCCAGCGTCTCGGTCTGCTCCACCGAAATTTTCTTCTGCCGGATCAATTCCAGCGTCGCCAGAAACAGCCCGATCATTTCCGATTTCTTCGCCCGCCCGGCGAACAGCTCCTGCAGCGCCAGCCCCTCCCCGCCGATGCCGCCGCCATCGCGCTCGAGGCGATCGAGAATATCCGCCTGATGCAGACTGATCGGCGTGTCGTCGTAGACCACCTCATGCCCGAAAGCCGAATGCCCGACGCTCGCCATGATGGCGTTGAAAGCGTCGATCAGGCGGAACAGGTCCAGGTCTTCGATCGCCAGCGGGGCGCGACCCTCCGGCCGGGGGACGGCACGCGGATAGCGGGCCGCTTCGGTCTCCGCCCGCCTTCTCAGCCCCGCGGCAGCATCCTTGAACGCCTTGTACGCCAGCAGTTGCTTGACCAGCTCGTACCGCGGGTCGGTCATCTCCTCCACGCTCGTTGGCGCGGCGGGGCCCTCCCTGCCCGCTTCCGCCGTGGGAAGCCGCGGGATGAGCATGCGGCTCTTGATCTCCATGAGCGTCGCGGCCATCACCAGAAATTCGCCCGCCAGGTTGATGTCAATCCGGCTGATCAGCTCCACATGCCGCAGGTACTGGGCGGTGATCCGCGCGATCGGGATGTCCTTGATGTCCACCTCATCGCGCCGAATGAGGTACAGCAGCAGCTCCAGCGGGCCGCTGTACACATCGAGTTCCACTTTGTAATCGTCCTGCGACGGGGGTTGCGTCATGGTCGAAAAACAATACCCGATTCGCCGCCCCCGCGAAACGCCGCCAGCCCTCCCCATGCCCCGGGCGGGCGCCTTCCCCGGGGCCCACCGGCCATTCCCGGCCGGGGAATGCCGCGCCGCACCAAATCCTGACAAAGATTCACTTGCCCGGGCCGATTTTGCGGATAAGGTAAGCACAGCGAGCCGCGGTGTGACTGAGGTGGAGATTCTGGCCCGCGTTCAATGTCCTTGAGCACCGCCCTCGCCCCTTCTCCAAGGGAATCAGCGGCATCTGCCGCCCAACCCATCGAGGTTGCTGAACGCGGACCACGCTCAGGCGCACGGGCTCCAGACGCCTCCACCCGCTCCTTTCGCGCTGCGAAAGGCTCGCCCCGCGGCGATCCCGCCGCTCTGCCTGAACGGCACCTCTCGTAAGAGGTCGAACCCGGATGGCCAAAGACACCGCCGTCACGTCCCAATCCGATCCCGACCCCAAATACTTTGTCCTCGACACCAACGTCCTGCTCCACAACCCCAGCGCCCTTTTCGCATTTGCTGACAACAACGTCATCATTCCCTTTGACGTCCTCGAAGAACTCGACAAGTTCAAAAAGGATTCCAGCGACGTCGGCCGCGCCGCACGCACCACCATCCGCCACATCGACAACCTCCGCGAAAAGGGCACCCTCCTCAAGGGCGTTAAATGGAATGGCCACGGCGGCACCATCCGCGTGTCGATGGACCACGCCAAATCCCCCATCGAAGGCCTCGATTTCAGCAAGCCCGACAACCGCATCATCTCCGTCGCCTATCGCCTCAAAGAGCAGGGCAAGCATGCCGTCTTCATCACCAAGGACATCAACGCACGCATCAAATCCGACGCCCTGGGCATCATCACCGAGGATTTCGAAAACCAGAAAGTCGATTACGAAACCCTCTACGCCGGCTATCGCGAGCTCGACGTGCCCGCGGCGGTCATCGACCGCCTGTACGCCGATAAAAAAATCGCGGTCACCGATCCCCTCATCGCCGCCATCACCCCGAAGCTTTCGCCCAACGAATACCTGCTCTTCAAGGCCACCGGAGAGGAATCGCACACCGGCCTGGCACGCTATGTGCCCTCGATGAACGCGGTGCTCCCCCTCTCCCGCAGCAAAAAAGCCGTCTTCGGCATCACCCCCCGCAACCTGCAGCAGATCATGGCCCTCGACCTGCTCCTCGATGATGACGTCCAGATGGTCACCCTCATGGGCACCGCCGGCACCGGCAAGACGCTCCTCGCGCTCGCCGCCGGCATGCACAAGTGCTTCCAGGACCAGCGCTACGAACGCCTGCTGGTGGCCCGCCCCATCATGCCGATGGGACGCGACATCGGCTTTCTTCCCGGCACCAAGGACGAAAAACTCTCCGCCTGGATGAAGCCCATCTTCGACAACCTCGAATTCCTGCTCACCGACCGCCGCGTCCATTCCGGCGAAACCGCCAACGTCGAGGCCAAGCTCAAGGGCTACCTCGACTCCGGCAAGCTGGTGCTCGAGGCCCTCACCTACATCCGTGGCCGCTCCATTCCCCACCAGTTCATGATCGTCGATGAAGCCCAGAACCTTACCCCCCACGAGATCAAGACCATCGCCAGCCGCGTCGGCGAAGGCACCAAACTTGTGCTCACGGGCGATGCCGAGCAGATCGACAATCCCTACCTCGATGCCAATTCCAACGGCCTCTCCTTCAGCATCGAAAAACTCAAAAACTCCGACCTCGTCGGCCACGTCACGCTGTCGCGGCCGGAGCGCAGCAGCCTGGCCAGCCTCATCGTCAAGGAGCTGTAATCAGCACGACCAGGCGCTACAATGTATTCGCCCGTCGATGGAGGCGCACATGACCTTCCTGGTTGAACTCCCCCCGGAAACCGAACAGCTGCTCCGTGCCCAGATGCCGGACTTGGCTGCCCGCGCTGCCCAAGCCATGCTCGTCGAATTTTACCGCCAGGAAAAACTCACACGCTCCCAGCTCGCACAGGCCCTGGGACTCAACCGCATGGAAACCGACGGCCTCCTCAAACGACACCATGTCACCGAGGACCTCCCCACATCCGAAGAATTGGCCGATGACTTTCGTCAGGCACTTCTGCTGGTGAAGCGGTGATTGTCGTCTCCGACACCTCTCCACTGAACTACCTCATCCTCCTTGACGCGATCGACGTGCTGCCAAAGCTTTTTGGTGAAGTGCATGCGCCCGATGAGGTCCTGCGTGAGCTCAACCATCCACGCGCACCCGCTCCCGTTTTAACATGAGCCAAAGCCCCACCCCCCTGGCTCCGCATCACGGCTCCGACCACCACCATCGGCCTTGCCGCACCGCTTGATCCGGGTGAACATGCCGCCCTTTCGCTCGCCAGCGAACTGCACGCACATGCCCTCCTCATCGATGAACGTCGTGGACGCCGTGAAGCCCGCTTGCACGGCTTCCTGCCCATCGGCACCATCACTGTTATCGCACTTGCCTCTCAGGCCAAGCACCTCGATCTCCCCAGCAGCCTCGCCGCCTTGCGCCAGACAAACTTCCAGATTGCCCAACAACTCATCGACGACGCCCTGCAGCGACACCACGCCAGCCAACTCCCAAATATCTAACACCCGCGCGGTCGCAGCGCAGGGGGCGCAGGGTGATTTCTCGAATCGACATGCCGCGCCACCCCGGTACAATACGCCGGGCACGTCGTCCGTCAGATTCATTTCCCTGCTGCGACTGAGAGTGACACCCATGCCGAACTCCCGCAAGTCCGCCAAACGCAACTCCCCCCCCGCCGGTCAGAAATCACGTCGCGGCTTCACACCACCGCAGGAAACAGACCTCGGCACCCTGACCGTTATGACCCCCGGCCTCGCGCCTGCGGATCATCCCGAACTCATCCCGGTCGAATACGCCCGCGAAAACCCCGACGAAGTCGTCCCCCCCACACCGCCCGCCGATCCCGATCCTGTCGCCACGTTTGTCGCCGAGGTCGCCGGCTCTCCCTCCTCCGCGACTTCCTCCCCCGCATCGGAGCATCCTGCCATGCCTGCCACCCCCACCGTCGCCTCGCACGAAGCCTCTGCC
>CALCHA010000692.1 GCA_937901265.1 uncultured Phycisphaerales bacterium | reverse complement strand
TGCAGTGCAGCTCCGGCCCGAAAGTTTCCTTCAGCGTGGCCACGAGCGCCTCCAGGAGCCCCGCATCCTTCACCTTGTCGATCTTGTTGATCACGATCATCCGCGCCAGGCCCATCTCGCCCGCCGCGTGGTACAGCCGCCGGGTGTTGGTCTCGATGCCTGCCTCGGCGCTGACCACGATCACCGCCGTCTCCACGGCCGGCAGCGCCGCCAGTGCCTGCCCGATGAAATCCGGATAGCCCGGCGTGTCGATCAGGTTGATCTCGCGTCCCTGGTGGGTGGCGTAGAGGAGCGTCGAGGACGTCGAATGCTTGTGCTGCTTGGCCTCGGGCTCGAAATCGGCGATGGTGTTGGCGTCCTCCACCGACCCCATCCGCGTGATCACGCCGCAGCGATGCAGCATCGCCTCGGCCAGGGTCGTCTTGCCGGCACCGCCGTGGCCGACCAGCACGATGTTGCGGATTTCCGCCGGGCGATAGGAATTTGCAGCGGGCATGAACAACGCTCCTTTCGGACAGGGAAACTTCCGACGGAGCCTCGTGGGGATCGTCTGCTCGACTCTAGGGGGGAGGGATCGGACCAGCCGACCAGCCGATGCGCGGGGCCACTGCCGGGGAGTATAGGAGGAAACCGCCCCACGCAAAACGCAAATGCGGCAGGTGCAAAGCGCTGAAATCCACAACTCGCCGCGCAGGGCGGTTGCACCCCGTCGCCCCAGCGCGCTCGCGCCGGATGCACTGCCGGTTGATTTTTTTTGTGTGCCATTTTACGTTTTCGTGTAATAATAACCCCATGTCCAACGCACCGATCACCTACGCCCCTCCGGGACTCATCCGCACCGGCGCGCAACGTTGGGGCTTTCTCCTGCTCCTGCTCAACGGCCTCCTGACCATCCTGCTCGCCCTGGGCCTCACCGTCTTCGTCATCTATGCCTTCGTCGTTGCGGACTCGCGCGACCGCGTCGTCTCCCGGTCCGACTTTCCGCTCTTCATCGGCCTGGCGATCGGCGTCACCCTCCTCTTCTGGGGCATTGGCCTGGCCGAGGCGGTCTGTGCGTTTCTCGTCCGCAAAGGTTCCACCGGCGGCTCTGTCCTGGCGATTCTCGCCACCCTCCTCCACCTCCTCATCGCCGTGGGATTCATCGTCCTGGGCGTTCTGATCATCGTGAACAACACCGACGAAGTCGGCGCCATCATCACCGGCGGAGTGCTGATAGCGGTAGGGTTGCTCCTGAGCTTGCTTCTGCTGGTGCAACTCGTCCTGGCGTTCAAAAGCATGGCCGGGCGAAAAAACGCGAAGCTTCCCGGAGGAATCAGCGCGGCGGCGGGGACGCCAGCCATCGGGCAACCACCGCAATGAGCGCCTCGCGATCCACTGGCTTGGTCAGATAGGCCGAGCATCCGGCACTCAGGCAGCGCTGCTCATCCTCCTCCGACGCATTGGCCGTCAAGGCAATGATCGGGCAACGCGCTCCCAGCTCGCGCAGGCGGCGCGTCGCCGCATAGCCATCCAGGACCGGCATCTGCATGTCCATGAGCACGAGGTCGAGGCTCTGCAGCCCCAGACTCTCGCCGGCCGCAATCGCTTCCGCGCCATCGGTCGCCAACGTCACTTGAAGCCCCGCACGCCGGAGGAAATGGGCCACCAGCGCCCGGGTGTCCTCGCTGTCATCCACCAGCAGCACCTGCCCGCGCAGCGGACCCGCGGCCGCGGCCACCCCGCGCCGCTCCGCCTGCGCCCGCCCCGCTCCGTCTGTCCCTGCGCCCTCGCCCAGCGGGAGCAGCAGCGTGAACGTGCTCCCCCGCCCGGGGTGGGAGACCAGCGACAGGGTCCCTCCCAGAAGGGTCGCCAGCCGCTGCGAAATCGCCAGCCCCAGCCCCGTGCCGCCATACTTCCGCGTCGCCGACGCATCGGCCTGCACAAAGGGCTGGAACAGGCCCGCCTGTTGCTCCAGCGCGATGCCGATGCCGGTGTCCACGATGTCGATCCGCAGGCTCGTCCCGGCCCGTCCCACCCGGACCTGCACGGACCCCCGCTCCGTGAACTTCACCGCGTTGCCCACGACATTGTGCAGAATCTGCCGCAGGTGCGCCGAGTCCGTCCGAATCCGCGGCGGCGTCTCCGGTGCCAGCTCCACCCGAAAATCAATCCCCTCCGCGACCGCCCCCGGACGCAGCTTCTCCGCCACCTCCTCCACCACCTCGCGCAGCGACACCGTTTCCCAGGAGATCCTGCACTGCCCCGCTTCAATTCTCGACAGGTCCAGGATGTCTGACAAAATCCCCATCAGATGCTCGCCATTGCGACGAATCGTCGCCACCGCCCTGGCCCGTTCGGCCGGGGCGAGCTGCTCATCCACCAGCGTGTCGGCGTACCCCAGAATGGCCGTCATCGGCGTCCGGATCTCGTGCGACATGTTGGCCAGAAATTCCGACTTCGCGCGATTCGCCGCCTCCGCGGCATCGCGGGCCCGGCGCAGCTCCGCCTCCGCCGCCTTCTGATCGGTGATCTCCTTGCTGAAGTAGCAGAACTGCGGGTGCTTCGATAGCCGCACGATCGGGCAGACCGTCGCGCGGAACCAGCGCACCTGTCCGTCGCGCTCCCGCGAGAGCTCGAAGGTCACCGGCTGCCGTGCCAACAACGCCGCGCGGTAGCGGTCCACCCAGAATTTCACCCACTCCTGCGAGACCCCCCAGGCGGTCACGTTGGTCCCCACCATTTTCTCAGGGCTCGTGCCGTTGGCCCGTGCGGTCGCGGGGTTGCAGGAGACATAAAAAATCTCCTCCCCGCGCATCTCCACCACCCCCATGGAAAAGGAAATGGAGTCATAAAACGACCGCAATACCGATTCGGAATCGCGCAAGGCCTCCTCCGCCCCGCCAGAGGGGGCGGCGGTTTCGGGGCGATCGGCCGGTGAGGAACTCGGTTGCATCTGGTAGTAGATCGACAGCGGACCGAAAAAGTTGCCACGGAACCACCCCACTGGGTAAATTTGCTCCCCCTTCCCGCACGCTCTGCACAAATCCCAGGCAAAGTCTTGGGACCGGCCGACCTGGTGCGTACAATACCGGTCTATTTACTCATTTGAGGCAAGGCGAACGCATGAGCGATCAGCGACGCGTGGGCGATCAGCGGCGAACATTTGGCGGGGCCGTGGCGTGGATCGTTGTCACGCTGGCAGTGGTTGCCGTTCTTGCGGCCGTCGGCTGGGGCATGGCGCATCGCCGGGCGGAAGCGAGAGCAGCGTTGGACCCCTCGGAACTGGCGGTGGTGCACATCGGCACGGTGGAAAAGTGCGTCGAATCGGCCGGCAAAGTCGTGGCGAACCTCGAGGTCGACATCAAGTGCCGCGCCAGCGGCGAAGTCGAGCAGTTGCCGGTCGATATCAGCCAGAAGGTGAAGCGCGGCGATCTGCTGTGCCAGCTGGACGAAACCGACGAAAAACTGGCGGTGCGCTCCGCGACGGTCGGCGTCACCACGGCGGAGGCTCGTCTGGCACAGGCCAAGTTCACCCTGCAGCAGGGGCAGGAAAACCTCAAAACGTCCCGTGAACGCGCCCAATCGGCGCTCACGTCCGCGAAGATCCGCGCCGCCAACACCGCCCTCAAAACCAAGCGCGAGCAGGAACTGTTCGACAAATCGCTGGCCTCCAAGGAAGACCTTGAAACCGCGCAGACCGAGATGGCCGCGGCCCAGGCGGACGAAGACTCCGCCCGCATCGCCGTGGAAGAGCTCACGCAGCAGGAAATTCAACTGCAGTTCAAGGAGCAGGACGTCAAGACGGCGGAGGCGCAGCTCGAATCGAGCCAGATCGCGCTGGATACCCAGAACCGTGCCCTTACTTACACCACCGTCACCGCCCCCATCGACGGCACAGTCTCCGCGTTGTCCGTTCAGAAGGGGACCATCGTCGCTTCGGGCGTCAGCGGCTTCTCGGGAGGCACCACGATCATGACGCTTTCCGACCTCTCCCGCGTTTTTATGATCGCCACGGTGGATGAGGCGGACATCGGCGGCGTGCAGGTGGGTCAGGCGGCACGCATCAAAGTCGCCAGCTTTCCCGGAAAAGTCTTTAAGGGCGAGGTCGTCCGCAAGGCCACCAAGGGTGTCAATACGTCTAACGTGGTGACTTTCGAGGTCAAAGTCGAAGTCCTCGACGAGCAAAAAAACCTCCTCCAACCCGAAATGACCGGCAGCGTCACCATCGTCGAAGCCACGGCCGACAATGTCCTGACCCTTTCGCAAATGGCCATCAATCGCGACGGAACCAAGGCCTACGTCACGACGGCAGATGGGCAGCGACACGATGTCACGCTGGGCCTCGAAGGCACGGACCTCGTCGAAGTGAAGAGCGGCGTCACCGACGGCGAACGCGTCGCGATGGCCACGGCAGAGCTTCCGACCCGCTGGAAGAGCACCAACCAGGGTGGGCCACCACGGTGAGAAGTGGGTCGTCGGAAGTGAATAGTCTGAAGACGGGACCGTAACCCATGATGATCTGGACCATCGTCGCACTCTCCCTGCGCAGCCTGCTGGCCAGCAAGCTGCGCTCGCTGCTGGCCATGCTGGGCATCATCATCGGGGTGTGGTCGGTCATCTCCGCCCTGTCGCTCGCTGCCGGGGCGCAGAAGAAAATTGTCGACCAGATGTCGTCGCTGGGTACCAACGTGGTGATGGTCACGCCCGGCCAGCGCGGCAGCGGCGGGGTCATTTCCGGCAGCCAGCAGAACCTCAAGGTTGCCGACGCGTTGGCCATGATCGACATCCCGGAAGTCAGCCGCGTCGCCCCCGTGGTCCGCGGTTCCGTGCAGGCCAAATTCGGCAACAAAAACACCCGCTCGAGCCTCCTGGGAACCTCGACGACCTACTTCACGATCCGTGATTTTGAAGTCGAGCGCGGGCGCACCATCAGCGACGCCGACTGCGAGACCACCGCGCGTGTCGCGGTCCTGGGCCCCACCACCGCCAAAAACCTCTTCGGCGACCACTACCTTGACGGCGTCGGCGAGGATATCCAGGTCAAAGGCGTCGGGTACCACGTCGTCGGGATCCTCAAATCCAAGGGTGACCAGGGCTGGTTCAACCCCGACGACCAGGTCATCATCCCCTTCACCACTGCCATGACGCAGGTGCTCGGCGTCGATTATCTTGCCGAGGTGGACCTGAGCGCCAAAAACGAGAGCCTGCTCAACACGGTTCAGACCAAGGTCACGCTGCTGCTGCGCAAGCGTCACCGTCTGGCGGACGATGCTGACAACGACTTCAACGTGCGAAATATGGCCGAGCTTCTCACAGCGACCTCGACCATCAGCACGATCCTCTCGCTCCTGCTGGGGGGCATCGCGGGAATTTCGCTGCTCGTCGGCGGCATTGGCGTCATGAACATCATGCTGGTGACGGTGGTGGAGCGAACCCGCGAAATCGGCGTCCGCAAGGCCATCGGCGCCAAGCGGCGCGACATCCTCCGCCAGTTCCTCATTGAAGCCATGGTGATGAGCGTGCTCGGCGGGTTGATCGGCGTGGCCCTGGGCTGGCTCACGGCCCATGGTATTTCGGCGGTGCAGTCCAGCCTGACCCTGGTGGTAAAGCCTGCGAGCGTTTTTCTGTCTCTGGGATTCTCGGTGGCCGTGGGCGTCTTTTTCGGGTGGTATCCGGCGCTGCGGGCGTCGAAGCTGGATCCGATCGACGCGCTGCGCTACGAGTGAGCCGTTCGTCAGGGCGGATGTTTCGGGGTTTCCCGACAACAGGAGACCTGCCGACACCGAGTCGCGCATTTCATGCAATGTGTGGGCTTGACACCCTGTGCCGCCCCTACGTATCGTTGTCCCCTTCCCCTTTTTCCAACCGCGAGGCCGCTGCACGTGGACATTCCCATCGACGCCCCCGCCATCGAAAAGGCCCGCTCGCTCATCGAGGCCCTGGGCTACATTCAACGCTTCAATGAAAAAATTGTCGTCGTCAAAGTCGGCGGCTCGTTCATGGACAGTGAGGAGGAGTTCCGCAAGGTGCTCACGGATGTTGTCTTCATGCACGCCGTGGGGATGCGCCCGATCGTCGTCCATGGCGGCGGAAAGGCGATCACCGACGCGATGAAGAAAGCGGGGCTGCAGGCGCAATTTGTCCAGGGCCGCCGCTACACCGACGAGCGGACGCTCGCGATTGCGGAGCATGTCCTGTGCAACGACGTCAACGGCTTCATCGTGAGCACGATCAACGCGATGGGGGGCAAGGCGATGCCGCTGACGTCGCTGACCTCGACCGCACTGTTCGCGGAAAAGCTTTATCTGACCGGCGAGAACCAGGCCCGGGTGGACATCGGGCAGGTGGGACAGGTGACGTGGGTGAATGCGCCGCTGCTTCAGGCGTTGGCGGAGGCGGATTTTATTCCGGTGATTGCGCCGATTGCGCGCGATGCAGCAGGGGAGAAGCTCAACGTGAACGCCGACACGGCCGCGGGGCATGTCGCCGCCGCCACGAAGGCGGAAAAGCTGGTTCTCGTCTCGGACACCCATGGCATCCGCGCCAAGAAGGAAGACCCCGCGTCGCTGCTCCGCTCCATCACCAAGGCGCACATCCAGCAGTTGATCGCCGAAAAACAAATTGGCGAAGGCATGCTGCCCAAGGTTGAGTCCTGCATCATCGCCCTGGACGCGGGCGTCAAAAAAGCCCACATCATCGACGGCCGCTTCCCTCACGCGCTGCTCCTGGAAATTTATTCAGATGCGGGTGTGGGAACGGAAATATTGCTCGGGTGACTGTTTTATTGGTTGAATGGTTAAGTGGTTAAATGGTCAAGTGGTTAAATATGGTATGTTCACCCGGCCAGGTCCGAATGCCCCCACCGCAGCGAAAGCCCACGGGCCAATCGCCCCCGCCCCCCTCTCGCCACCTACTTAACCATTCAACCATTTAGCCACTTAACCATTCCCCCCCTCCCTCTTCTGGTGCACCATGTCCAAGCTCGACTTTATCTCGCTCGCCGAAACCCCTCACGAGGTCCTCCACCATTACCTCGACATTGCGCATCGGCTCAAGCAGCAGCACCTCGCCACCGGCCGCAACGACCCGCTTCTCGCAGGCAAAATGCTGGCGATGATTTTCGAGAAGCCCTCCCTGCGGACGCGCGTCTCGTTTGAGACCGCGATGGTGCATCTCGGCGGGAGCGCCATTTACATCTCGCCCAACGAGATCGGCCTGGGCACGCGCGAGTCGGTCCCCGATGTCGCGCGGGTCCTCTCGGGCATGGTCGATGGCATCATGGCGCGCGTCTTTGAACATCAGAAACTCATCGACCTCGCCGCCCACGCCTCCATCCCCGTCATCAATGGCCTCTCGGATTACTCGCATCCCTGCCAGGCGATGGCCGACCTCATGACCATCGAAGAGCACTTCGGCAAACTGAAGGGGCTCACCCTCGCGTACATCGGCGACGGCAACAACGTGGCGCGCTCACTCGTCGTCGCGTGCGCCAAGTTCGGGATGAACTTCCGCATCGCCACGCCGCCGGGCTATGAGCTCGACGACGAATCGGTCCAGCACATCATGGCCACGACGCAGGGCTTCGATTTCGTCAGCGCCCACGACCCTCACGAAGCCGTACGCGATGCGGACGTGCTTTACACCGATACCTGGGTCTCCATGGGGCAGGAAGCCGAAAAAGCCCAGCGGCTGGCGGTTTTCAAACCCTACCAGATCAACGACGAGCTTCTCGCCGCGGCCCCGGCGCAGGCGATGGTGCTCCACTGCCTGCCCGCCTATCGCGGGTTGGAGATTACCGACGCGGTGATCGACGGCCCGCGCTCGCTGGTGTTCGCCGAAGCGCACAACCGGCTGCACTTCCAAAAAGCCCTCCTCGCGGCGATGCTCGCCCACCTGTAAGCACTGACCAACCAATAAGTGTTATAAATTGTAGGGTTTCTCGGTCGTAGTCGATAGGTCCTTTGAGATGAATCCTGACGGAGCTTCAGGGTTGTGGTCATGGCAAGGAGGCCGAAAATGGCTTTTGAATTTCAAGGGCGTTACTCGCCGGAAGCGATGGCGCAGACGCGGGCGTTTTTCAAAACGCTGTCGGAGCGGGACCAGCGACGGTTTGCGGCGCTGGAAGCGGCGCGGTTGGGATGGGGCGGAATTACGTACGTCGCGGAATTATTGGAATGTTCCACGCTGACCATTCAGCGGGGAATCGCTGAACTGGAACGGTTGCCTGACGATCCGGCGGCGGGACGGGTGCGGCGGCCGGGCGGCGGTCGGAAAAAAAAAGATTCAGTCCCAGCCGGAACTTGAAGCGAATCTGCACGCGCTCCTGGAGGTTCGCACCGCGGGCAATCCCGACGAGCCCGAGGTGCTGTGGACGGACCTCTCGCCGGGGCAGATTGCCGCCACGGTCAGCGACCAGGGAACGCCGGTGAGTCCGCCGGTGGTGCAGGACTGGATGGAAGAACAGGGGCTGGCGCGGCACCAGATCACGAAGGACCTGGCGGGGGGACACAGCCCGGATCGCAACCCCCAGTTCCTGCGGATCGCCGAACTGAGAACTGCCTATGCCGCCGCGGAAAACCCGGTGTTTTCCATCGACACCAAGGCCAAGGAATTTCT
>CALCHA010000691.1 GCA_937901265.1 uncultured Phycisphaerales bacterium | reverse complement strand
AAAGGGTTGGTATAGGAGTGGCGGCTGCGGGTAGGATTGTTGGCATCAGGTTCATGTTCAGGGGTTTGGCAGAAGGAGTTTTTTATGGTGAGTCGTGTTGCGCTTCTGAGGGCGGCGTGTGTGGCGGGGTGTTTGGCGCTGGGTTCGAGGGTGCAGGCGGAGCAGCAGTCGACGAGCGTGGACGTGTCGGGGGCGATCAAGGTGGCGCTGCCGAGGGCGGGCAACGATGCGGTGGCATTTAAGACAGCGGACGGCAAAGCGGGGTGGGTGCGGCAGCTATCGGGCGAGACGATTCCGACACCGGCGTATGCGAAGGGGAAAATTTTTACGGGGGGCGGGATGGGATCGCGGACATTTTTCGCCATTGATGCGGTGACGGGCAGGACGCTGTGGTCCAAGGCGACGCAGGACACCGGGCCGACGTCGGCGGTGGTGACGGGGCGGTTTGTTTGCTACAACACGGAAAGCTGTCACACGGAGACGCGGGACATCGATTCGGGGGATCTGGTGTGGAGCGAGGTGACGGGGGGTACGCTGTTGACGCAACCGGTGGCGGCGGGGGACTTGCTGGTGATTCCGCATCCGACGATGGCGCGGAATAATTTGCCGCGCGACGATGCGTTTCGGATGCTGACGGTGGATATCACGACGGGCAAGCACGTGTTCGACCAGGTGATGACGGGGGACGTGTTTGCGGCGCCGGTGTTTGCGGCGAATCGGGTGTTTTTCGCCTGCACGGATGGGCGGATCTTCTGTCAGACGTTCGGTGCGGGCGAGGGGTGGCATGTGGTGGCGGAGGCGAACAGTGCGCCGGTGGTCGTGGGCAACGAGCTGGCGGTGAGCACGGATACCGCGTCGGGGAACGGGGTGCTGGTGGGGATCAGGCGGTACAAGATTCAGGATGGGACGTCGCTGGATGATCAGCCGCTGGCACCGACGCTGGTATCGAAGGCACAGATCGCCAAGACGGGGCGGGCGGAGTGGGATTACCAGGGGCCGAAGGTGGTGGCGCGTGGGGTGCAGCTGTTCAATGCGCCGGGGCGGGTGATCAACAGCGTGGACGCGACGAGCGGTGCGGTGCGGTGGCGGGACACGATCACCGGTGGGGGGCTCTCGAATGCGGTGAACGCGACGACGCCGCCAGCACTGGGCAAGAGCAATCTGTATGTGGGGACGATGCACGGGCACATTCTGGCATTGCGGCAGTCGGACGGGGGGCTGGTACACGCGTACAACCTTGGGGTGCCGCTGGCGTCGCCGCCGATTTTGGCGGG
>CALCHA010000690.1 GCA_937901265.1 uncultured Phycisphaerales bacterium | reverse complement strand
TGGGCTTCGTTCCTTGGTTTCTTCGTGTTTTTTCCGGCGTCGTGGACAGGGTGCCGATGGGTGGCGGGTTATTGGGTGTGGGTGCGCGGCGTTACGCGTGAAGGTTTTACGCCGCGGTTGCTGCCCCCGCTATTTGCGAACACGATGCGGATTGCGAACGCGATGCGGCGATGTGTGGAAACCTGAGCCGTGAGAGGGGCGCCTGGTTCGGCGTTCGGCGTTGGGGGCTTTCGGGGGGGATCACGGTTTTTGATCGGTGAGCCACCAGTTGCGGGCGGCGGGGGGGGCCATGGCAATCAGGCGGCCGGCGAGCTTGGCGTGCAGCGAGGCGCGGGTGACGGTGACGGCCAGAAGCAGTCCGGCGAGGACGTCGGACGCGAAGTGCGCGGCATGGAGCACCCGTTGAATGGCGGTGATCGTCGCGAGGGTCATGAACAGCGCCCGGCCACGCGGATAAAACCAGGAGAGCCCGACGGAGAGGGCGAATGCCCCCGTGGTGTGCGACGATGGAAAGCTTTGCCACGCGGACCCCTTGTGGAACCCCATCGCGGGCCCGCCCCAGGTCCAGGACCCCAGCGCCTGGTGGAGCCCTTCGGCAACATAGGGACGCGAGCGGCCGAACAGGTCCTTGAGCAGGTAGGAAACCAGGACGGTGCACAGGCATCCCAGCGCGATGGCCAGCGCGCGGCGGCGGCCGGCGCGATCGAGCAGCGCGACCGCGGTGATCACGATCACGGAGCAAACCCACTGGCCCCACTGCTCGAGAAACATCAGCTCGCGGCCGGCGTCGCCCCCGGGCGCTTTGGCGTTGGCCAGATCGGGGATGGGATGGGAGCGCAGGACCCAGGCGGCGAGCGGGGAATCCACAAAGCGCAGCGCGAGCAGGATCAGCAGCAGCAGGGCGGCGACTTTGAGCCACCAGGGAAGGACGTTGTCAAAGTGCACGGGGGGGCCCTCGTGCCAGAGCTCGGGCGAGGCGCTGGTCGAGGCGCCGGGTTGCGTAGGGCTGGTGCTCATTGTCCGCGCGATGGCGCACCCCTTATAGTAATGGGTTTGTCGAGGTCAGATTCTACTGCTGTAAACCGGATGAAACGAGTGCTCCCACCCACCATTAAGGACAATCGCCGCTGGTGGTCCCGCGAGGACCTGCTGTTACTCCTCTTTATCGGGGCGGCGCTTTATCTGCCCGGACTGGGACAGATCGGCCTTTTTGATCGCGACGAGCCGCGGTTCGCCGGAGCGGCGCAGCACATGTTCAGCTCCGGGAACTTCCTCGTTCCCATGTTCAACGGCGTGATCCGCCCCGACAAGCCGCCGCTGGTCTACTGGCTCATGTGCACCTTCGCGGCCTTTACCGGCTCGGTGTCGGAACTGGCGGCGCGGCTGCCATCGGCGACCTGCTCGACCCTGACGCTGCTGGTCGTGTACTTCATGACCGGCTCGCGGTTCGGACGATTCACCGGGGTGGTGGCGGCGCTGCTGCTGGCCTCCTGCTCGCTGTTCGTGGTGGAATCGCGCATGGCCACCGCGGATGCGACGATGATCCTGTTCATCGCCCTGTGCATGGCCTGCGCGTGGCAGGCGTGGGACGCCGCCGGCGAGAGCGCATTAACGGTTGCCGCGCCGGGTGCCCCGGTACGGCCGCGAAAGCTGGGGCGCTTTGCGCTGTTGTTCTGGGTGGCGCTGGCCGCGGGGACGCTGACCAAGGGCGTCCCGCTGGTTTTCGTGCTGGTGCCCATGGTCTTTCTCTCGCTGTTCACCGGAACCCTCCCGCAGTTACTTCGTCAATGGCGGTCCCATTTTCACCTGACGCGGGCGCGGATGACCTGTGCGTTTGTGCTCTTCGTGGCGAGCATCGCGGCGACCGCGGTGGCGCTCAAGACGCCCGGGGCACCTTCGCTCTGGGTGCCCATCACCGTGGGGCTGCTGCTGATCGCGATGACCCTCACGCCCCGCTTGCCGGGGGTGGTCTATCGCGCCATCGCCGGGGCCAACTGGCGCTGGTGGAAAGGCCTGAGCCCCGCGTGGGGGGTTCCGCTCCTGGTGGTGCTGGTGGGATGGTGGGTGGTGTGGGCGGGCATCAAGACCGACTGGGTGCTGATCGAGCAGATGGTCTACAAGCACTTCATCGAGCGCGCGGCACCCTGGCTTCTCCAGCTCCTCCACCTGCACATCCCCGAGCCCGCGGCACTGGCCACGGGCACCAACGATGCCATGGACAACTACGCCAGGCCGCCCGGATTTTACACCCTCCTCGTGTGGGCGACCTTCTGGCCCTGGTCGGTCCTGCTCGTGCCCGCGGCCTATCACACCTACCGCCGGCTTCGCGGGAAGATAGCCCTGGCGATAAGCCCCCGGCCCTACCAGTTTCTGGTCGCCTTCATCCTTCCGATGTGGGTCCTCCTCGAGCTGGCCACGGGAAAGCTGCCGCACTACCCGCTGCCGATTTACATTCCGCTGGCGATCCTGTGCGCCGACACCCTGGTGCAAAGCTGGCAGGGATTCTCCGAGGTCCTTTCGGCGCGGTGGTTTGGGACGATGCGTTGGATCCTGCTGGCCATCTGGCTGGGGATGGCGGCGACGCTGATGGTCTTGAGCATGCACTTTCTCTCGCCCGATCTTTTCTGGCCGGCGCTCTTTTTCGCCGTGGCGCTCGCGGTGGTGGGGCTGGCGGGCGCGTCGGTCTGGAACACGCCCTCGTGGCCCTTCGTGACCGTGGTGACCTGGGCCGCCGCCCTGCTGGTGGCCGATACGCTGTTCCTCCCCGCGATCAATCCCATTCGCGTCGGCCAGTACGCCGGTGTCCGCATGGGAGCCTTGATCGCGGCCGAGCCCGCCTATTCGGCGGCGGCGGCGGGCTTTCAGGAGGGATCCCTCACCTACTACTCCGGCCACGATGTGCTGGCCCCGCCGCGCAACGTCCCAAAAGTCTCCTGGCTGCTCGCCCATGTGCCCTTCGCCACCGCCGAAGCCCCAGCCCTTCCTGAACAAAAATGGGTCGTGGCCGTCGATCAACCCGTGCGCGAGCACCTCGACGAACTCCATATTCGCTACTTCCCGCTGCAGTCCTTCCCCGGTTTCAACGTGGGCGGCGGCAAGCCGGTCACCGTCACCCTGATTACCAACGTTCCGCCCGCCGATTACGCTCCGGCAGGGACCCGCCTCCTCGGCGGCCG
>CALCHA010000689.1 GCA_937901265.1 uncultured Phycisphaerales bacterium | reverse complement strand
CGATTTTGGCGGGGGGGCGGATTTACTTTGGGACGGCGAACGGGCTGCTGGTGTGCATGGAGATCGACGCGGATGCGGACCATTGGACGGCATGGGGCGGGGATGAGCACCACAACAAGGTGGATTGATCACCCGCCGGAGCGCAGTTCGGCGAGGGCCTGATTCAGCTGGCGAAAGGCCTCGTCGATGGCCTGGGGGATGATGCGGACCTGTCCGACGATGGTCATGAAATTGATGTCGCCGTTCCAGCGGGGGACGATGTGGGCGTGGACGTGGCCGGGCAGGCCGGCCCCGCTGACCTTGCCGATGTTGATACCGACGTTGAAGCCCTGGGGATTCATGGCGCGTTCGAGGGCCTGCTGTCCGAGGATGAGCAATTCCATGATTTCGGCGCGTTCGGGCGGGGTGCAGTCGATGAGGGTGGGGGCGTGGCGATAGGGAGCGACGAGGAGGTGACCGTTGACGTAGGGGTATTTGTTGAGCATGAGGAGGCAGTGTTCACCGCGGGCGAGGACGAAGTTGGCGGCGTCGGCATCGGGAGTTTTGGCGGCGGCACAGAGGAAGCACTCTTTGGGCCCATCGCTGACGTCTTTGATGTAGTCGATGCGCCAGGGGGCATACAGGGTTTTGGCCATGGCCGATCCTCCTTTGGCGTGTGATGTTCGCAGGTGACGATTCACGGCTAAGATACAAGCATGCACGCAGCTTTGCAGCCATTTCACCCGATCATCGCGGAATGGTTTGAGGCGCGCCTGGGCATTCCGACGCCGCCGCAGGTGCAGGGATGGCCGGTGATCGGGTCGGGGAAGTCGGCGTTGATCCTTGCCCCGACGGGGTCGGGGAAAACGCTGGCGGCGTTTCTGGGGGCGATCGACTGGCTGGCGCGGCGGCTGCTGGAGGCGGAGCGTCAGGCGGCGGCGTTGTGGGGGATTCAGATATTGTACGTGTCGCCGTTGAAGTCGCTGGCGAACGATGTGCAGAAGAACCTGCTGCGGCCGTTGGCGGAGCTGGCGGAGGTTGCGGCGTCGCGTGGGGAGGCGTGGCCGGAGATCAGGGTGGCGCTGCGGACGGGGGACACGCCGCAGCGGGAGCGGGCGGCGATTGCGAAGCGGCCACCGCATATTTTGATCACGACACCGGAGTCGATGAATCTGATGCTGACGTCGGGGACGCGGGCGGCGCTGGCCACGGCGCGGTATGTGATCGTGGATGAGGTGCATGCGCTGGCGGGCAACAAGCGCGGGGTGTTCACGGCGCTGCTGCTGGAGCGGCTGGAGGAGGAAAGGAAATTGCTGGCGGTGCCGAACGGGCGGTTGAAAATTGCGCCGGGGGTGTTCGTGCCGGTGGAAAATCCCGGAGCACTTATCCGCATCGGGCTCTCGGCGACCGCGCGGCCGGAGGAGCTGATCGGCCATTGGCTGGCGGGGAACGACGACGCGGGGAATCCCCGGCCGATAGAGATTGTGCGCTCGGGGCAGCGGAAGCGGCTGGATATCGGGGTGATCTGTCCGTTTGGCGGGGAGGAGGATGAGGAGCCGGTGGATCCGGAAGAGAAGAAGCGGCGGCCGGTGGGGCACTGGCGGGAGGTGACGCGGTCGGTGCTGCAGATGATCCGGGACCATCGGTCGACGCTGGTGTTCGGCAACTCACGTCGGCTGGTGGAACGGATGGCGGCGAAGTTTCAGGATGAGCTGCTGGCGGAGGCGGAGCTTCACGAAAAACATCCGGAGACGCCGCTGCCGCGGGCGCCGGTGATTCTGCCGCACCATGGGAGCATCGCGCGGGAGGTGCGGCTGGAGACGGAGCAGAAGTTGAAGCGTGGGGAGGTGGACGCGGTACTGGCGACGTCGTCGCTGGAGCTGGGGATTGATGTGGGGGCGTTGGATCTGGTGGTGCAGATCGATTCGCCGGGAAACGTCGCGTCGGCGCTGCAGCGGGTGGGGCGAGCGGGGCACCTGGAGAAGGCGACGGCGAAGGGGCGGCTGCTGGCGCGCGGCCTGGGGGAGCTGCCGAGTCTGGCGGCGCTGGTGCCGCTGATGTATGCGGGGGAGGTGGAGGAGACGCGGATACCTGCGAATCCGCTGGATGTTCTGGCGCAGCAGATCGTGGCGGCGTGCGTGCCGCGGCCATGGAAGCGGGGCGAGCTGTATCGTGCCCTGCGGCGGGCGATGCCGTATGGGACGCTGACGGAGAAGCAGTTCGACAACGTGGTGGCGATGCTCTCGAAGCGCGCGGAGCGGGTGACGTCGCAGGGGCTTCGGCCGCGGATTTCGTGGGACCGGGTGAATGATGAGCTGCTGATCCTGCCCGGCGCGGCGCAGGTGGTGATGGTGAACAGCGGGGTGATTTCCGACACGGGGCAGTTTCCGGTGTTTCTGCTGGGCGCGACGCGGGGGAAGATCGAGACGTCGGACCGGCAGGCGTCGCCGCGGGAAGAAGCGACGGCGGGGCCGGGGGTGCGGCTGGGGGAGTTGGATGAGGAGTTTGTGTATGAAACGAAGGAGGGGGACCGGGTGGTGCTGGGGAGCCAGGTGTGGCGGGTGGCGCGGATTGATGCGGATCGGGTGCTGGTGGAGCCGGCAGCGCCGGGGGCGTCGCGGATGCCCTTCTGGCGCGGGGAGGCGGCACCGCGCTCGGAGATTCTGGGGGCGGCGGTAGCGCAGTTTCATGCCGCCATGGAGCAGCGGCTGAACCGTGACGGGGAGGAGCCGACGCGGCAGTGGCTGATCAGGGAGCGGCATTTTGACGATCAGTCGGCGGACAACGCGGTGGGATTCTACCGGCGGCAGCTTGCCACGGGCTCCGTGCCGACGCCGGAACGCATCGTGGTGGAGCATTTTCTGGACCGCACGGGCGAGCCGATCATCGCGATATTGACGCCTTACGGATCGCGGGTGAATTATGCGTTGCGGCTGGCGTTTGAGGCGCAGTTCGCGGTGCGGCGGCTTCCAGCGCAGCTGGTGCACCATGACGACGGCGTGCTGATTCGGCCGCCGGTGGAGGTGGGGGAGATTCCGGAGAATCCGCTGGCGTGGCTGCGAGCGGGATCGCTGGAGAGCGACATTGCGGACACGCTGGAAGCGACGGCGCTGTTCGGGCTGCGGTTCCGGCAGAACGCGGCGCGGGCGCTGATGCTGCCGCGGATGAACGTGACGCAGCGGACGCCGCTGTGGCAGCAGCGGCTGCGGGCGCGGCACCTGCTGGCGCTGGTGAAGAAGCAGCGGAATTTTCCGATCATTCTGGAGACCTATCGGGAGATTCTGCAGGATGTGCTGGGGCTGGAGCGGGTGCGGGCGCTGCTGACGGGGATCGAATCGGGCCGCATTGCGGTGCTGGCCACACGTCAGCCGCAGCCGTCGCCCTTTGCGCGGTCGCTCTATTCACAATTCACGCAGACGTATTTGTATGCATGGGACGAACCGCTCACCCATGCCGACGTGCAGCCCACGGTGGACCAGCACCTGCTGGATGAGATTCTGCGCGGGCGGTCCGCCTCGCCGGATCAGCCGGCGGCGGAGATGCCGGCATGGACGGAGGCCGACGAGCAAACGCTCGATCGGCGAATTCTGGGCTCGGATTATCCGGCGCGCACGGCGGAGGAGCTGCTGGAAAAAATTGAGGCGGCGGGTGCGGTGGGTGTCCCGCTGGGGGCGCCATCGGATCCGGCCTGGCAGGGCTGGATTGTCGGCAACGCTGAGGAAGCGGGAGCGATGCTTTTGGCCCTGGCGGAGCGACGGCGGCTGTTCGCGATTGCGCTGCAGACGGGGGATGGCAAGGCGCTCAAGGCGTTCCGCTGGGTCGCGGCAGACAATCTGGCGCCGCTTCTGGCGGCGCTGGCGAAACGGCCGACGCTGCATCGCTGGGGGGGCAGCGGCTTTATCAAGGATTCGTGGGAGGCGCTGCCGCCGGCGATTCTGGAATCGCCGCTGGCGCGAGCGGAAGCGCGGCGGCTGCTGCTGGAGCAGTCCCTGCGTCGGCGGCCCGCAGCCTTGTTGGAGCAGCTTGCGGAGGATCTTCCCTTCATGGGGCGCACGCTGGTGCCGTTGCTGGATGATCTGATCGGCGAGGGGGTCGTGCAGAAGCTGCCCGACGGGCGCTTTGCGTGGATGGAATATGTCGAGCAGCTGCGGCATTTGGCGCTGCGGCGGCAACGGCGTGCGGCCTCGGCGGCGGATGTGGCAGGGCTGCAGCGGCATCTGTTGCGGTGGCAGGGAATCACCGGGGAGACGTCCGATGTGGCGATCGAGCGCGCGGCGGACACGCTGGAGGATGTGCTTGATGGGTTTACGGGTCTGGCGTTGCCGCTGGACGCGTGGGAACAGGATGTGCTGCCGCTGCGGGTGCCCAGCTTCACGCCGGCGATGCTCGATGGGATCACGACGAATGGGCACCGGGTGTGGGTGGGGGGCGGAACGGCGGCGGACCCGCAGGTGGCGTTCTGGCCGCGGCATCTGCTGGCGGCGCGTCCGGCGGCGCCAGGGGACAGCGCGCCGCTTTCCGAGGGGGCGCGAAAGATCGCGGACTACCTTCAGGCGCGCGGTGCCTCTTTCCTGCTCGATATCACGGTGGATCTCTTGCTGGAGGATCCGGAAGCGGCGCTGGCCCTGGAGCAGCTGGCGGTCGCGGGCCTGGTTTCCAACGACCACCTCGACGCGTTTCGCACGGTGATGCGGCTGGCCGATCTGGCGCGGCGCGACGGCCACGCCCGGTCGCATCGGCAGCGCGGCAGCGCTGCCCGGACGCGCCCGCGGATGCCCACGGGCTGGTGGAAAACGCGCGGCAGCGGAAACGCCCACGGTTTGGGCGGCCGCTGGTATTTGTTGCCGCAGCCGCTCCCCGCAGCCTCCGCGCTGGATCTCGCCGAAGCCGCCGCCGACCGCGCGCAGCGGCTGCTCAACCGCAATGCCTTCGCCTGCCGCGAGCTGCTGGAACCCGCGCTCGACGGACCGTGGCGCGACTGCTACGACGTGCTCACCCGGATGGAATGGGCCGGTTCGGTGCGTCGCGGCTACTTCGTGGAGGGCATCAGCGGCAGCCAGTTCGCGCTACCGAACATCCGCCTCGACGAGCCTGCTGTGGAGGGGCTGCCGGTGGTGTGGCTGTCGATGCTGGACCCCGCCAACGTGTGGGCGAAGTTGAACACGCGCTGGCTCATGGACAGTGGCGAGGCGGCGCGCATTCCGCGGGCGCCGGGGGCGTACGTGGCGCTGCTGGCGGGTCGGCCGGTGCTGGCGGCGACGGGTTATGGGCAGCGGCTGATCGCGCTTCCGGCGTCGTGGGAAGAGCACGAACGGGGGCTTCGCGCGCTCTCCAGGCTGCTCCCGCGACTCCCCAGGCCCCGCCACCCGCATCTGGAAGTTCAAACGTGGAACGCCACGGACATTTTGCAGTCCCCCGCGGCCGAAGTGCTCATGGCGATCGGCTTCCAGCGCACGCCGAACGCGCTGCGTCTTTACCGGGAATACGCCACTCTGTAAGATAGACGGCAACGGCAGAAGCGACAGTAGAATCTATTTGCTCCAAACGCATGCCATGTGCCATGGAGGTGCTGTGCAGCGTTAGTCGATGAACAGTC
>CALCHA010000688.1 GCA_937901265.1 uncultured Phycisphaerales bacterium | reverse complement strand
GGATATATTCGCAGGTCGTCGAGCGCTGGCCCGGCCTCACACCCGCGCAAACCCGGAAGCTGGTTGCGCGGTACACGCAGCATCACTACACCGAGGCCTATGAGCTCCTCATCCGCCACAACTTGCAGATGGTGATCTGGATTGCCAAGCGGTACCGGAATCGGGGAGTCGACTTCCCGGATCTGGTCCAGGAAGGCGTCATTGGCCTGATGTGGGCGATCGAGAAATTCGACCTGGGCATGAACGTCCGGCTCGGGACGTACGCTTACACTTGGATCCAGCAGAAGATAATGCGGCTGTTGGACGACCAAGGCGCGCTCATTCGCGTACCGATTCACATGCAGGAGAGCATCCGCCGCCTCGACGGGGCGTATCTCTACCTGAAGGAGCGGGACGGTTCGGCCCCGTCGGTCGAGGAGCTGAGCGAGGCGACGGGGTTTTCGCCCAAGGCCGTGCGGTGCATGCTGGATGCCAAGCTGACCAAGCATCCGCTGGCGCTGGACGCGCCCGTGCCCCGCCACAGTTCCTCGGATCACGAACCAGATTCCTGGGGCGAGTTTTTGCCCGATCCCAAGGCTTTGGCGCCGGACCAATTGGCCGAGGTTCGTTCCAACCTGGCCTTCGCCCGGCGGCGGCTTGAACAGCTGCGGCGGGATCTCTCGCACTTCAATCAGCCGCGCGACCGAGACATCTTTCTGGCGCGTTACGGCTTCGATGACGGGTCCTATCAGTGCCGCAAGCTGACGGTGCTGGCTGATCGTTTCCACATCAGCCGGCAGCGAACCCAGCAGATTCTGGCGCGCATTCCCGAAACGTCGGTAAACTGCGGGGGGACAGCGTCCAGGGGCCGCCTGGCCACGACCAGCAACATTTCCTTCGCCCGGCTGGAAGCGGAGGCGATCCTTCTGCTGCTGTCGGAACAGGAGCTCTGCGCCTCGGCCGGTGCGGCCGGTTCCTCAGGCACGCTGGAACCCTCGCCGAACCTGCGCCCCATGCACATTCCGGAGGAGATCGCGCACGGAGCCATTCGGTTCTCCTTGAGCAAATTCACCACCGACGAAGAGATCACGGAGGCGGTGGCGATCGTTGCGCCGGTGATCCAGCGGTTGCGCGCGACGCTGCCGGTGTGAGGGCGGCCGCTGGCTCAGTTCCCCGCGGGGGCTGCTCCGCGGCCTCCCGGCAGGACATCTTTGACGGGGTCGACCGCTTCTTCGCTGTCGGGTTTGCTCGGATCGAAAGGCTTCCAGTCGGGGGAGAGGTGTTGTGCCAGCTCCAGCTTTGCATCCACGATGCCCTGCACCACGCACTTGGCGATTTCGTAGCTGCCGAAGTCGCTGTGGTGCGTCTTTTCCTTGGGGGTGGCGAAGAGGACCTGGGCCTTTTCGGGGCCAAAGGCCTCGTAGAGGGCGGCGCTGCTGGCGTTCAGGTCGATCAGCGTCACTTGCTGCTCGCTGGCCACCTGCTTCACCGCGGCGAGGTAATCATCAGCGGGCGCATCACCCGCCGCGCCGCCATGCTTCACGATGAACGAGTTGCTGATTTTGCCATCGACGAAACTTTCCCGACTGACCGGCGTGAGCAGCACCGGCACGCCGCCTTTGGCCCTGGTTTCGCTGATGAACCGCAGCAGGTTTTTCTTGTAGGTCTGCAGGGCGTCGGGGGCGGTGCTCTTCATGTCGTTATGCCCGAACTGCACCAGCACAAAGTCACCGGGCTGAAGCTGGCTGGTGATTTTCGCAAGGCGATTTTCGCCGAGGAAGGCGGGCATGGTTTCGCCGGAGATGGCGAGGTTGCTGACCACCGTGTCGGGGGCGAACCAGCGGGTGATCATCTGTCCCCAGGAGGTGTAGGGCTCGGCGGGCTGGTCGCACATGGTCGAGTCGCCGCAGAGGAACACCTGCCGGGCGGGGGTGAATTTGTGGATCTCGATGGCCTGCAGGGCGGGGGTTCCGGAGAACTCGAGGGTGAGCGCGTCGTCCCAGCTGAAGCCTTCCCCGCCGGCGGCGCGATTGAGCGCCCCCTGGCGCCCCTCGCGGGCCTTGACCTTCGTCATGCCAAGGTCCTTGCCCTCGGCATCGACGATGGGTGGCCGGCGCACGCTGACGGCAAACGTTTTGCTCACCGATTCCCCAGCCTTGGTGGGGATTTTGTCGAGCATCAGGCGGCGGAGCTCTGCCTTGACCGTGGTCTGCGCCGCGGCCGAGCCTCCGAGGCGCACGGTGACCTGGTAGTTGCCTTCCGGCACCGTGACGGAAAAAAAGAAGGGCCGATCGGCCGTGAAGTGGTCATCGTCCAGTTTAGGGAACGCGCCGCCCGCCTGTTCAAAGCCCGGTTTGTCCGGGGCATAGCGAGCACCGGCATCGACGGCGGTGAAACCCGGCAGCGTCAGGCCGAAGGAGAATTTCTCCGCGGTTGCCTGCGCTTCCACCCTGCCCGCCATGGCTCCGACCGCCGTTGCCAGCACCGCCGCCATCACTGCCATCTGACGTTTCATCGTATTGCTCCTGCAAATCTTCCGTGAGTCCAACGCCCGGGTGGCGGCGTCGATTGCTGCGGCATGTGCATCAGCGAATCTTGCGATCATAACGGCGCGGGGACCTGCATGGCCGGCTGGCGCGCGTTATGATTCTACACCTTCATTTTGCCGGAGCCCTATGGATTTCACTGCCGCCCATTTAATCGCGGATCAACTTCTGCGCGAGCATGGCCTTGCGGAGTGGCGCTTCGCCTGGAACCGGCGGAAGCGGGCGCTGGGCTTGTGCCGCTACCGGGAGAAGCGGATCGAGTTGTCGGCGCATTTCGTGGCACACAACGATGAGGGCCAGATTCGCGAGACGCTGCTGCACGAGATTGCGCACGCGCTGGCGGGCGAACGCGCCGGCCACGGGCCGCGGTGGAAGGCGTTGTGCCTGCAGGTGGGCTGCAAGCCCGAGCGCTGCGACAAGGGCGTCGCGCGCATGCCGCCGGGGCGATGGACGGCGATCTGCCCGGGCTGCAAAAAAACGTATTCGCGGCACCGCCGTCCGCAGAAATCGGCGACCTACTGGTGCCCCCCCTGCGGCCCATCGCGCGGGGTGATTCAATTTTTCCTGAACCTCTCGAGCGCGGGATGCGCTGTCGCGGAATCGCGATGAAGCGGGGAGAGGTGACCGGGGGGGTTTGGCCGGGGCTGACCGCTCACGTTCCCGGGATGACCACGCGCATGCCGAAGGTCCATGACTGCACCTCGACGCCGAACCAGGCCTCCCTTGCCGCGCGGCAGCTTGGCGGGATCGACAGCCAGCTACCGCCCTTGAGGACGCGTTGCTGGCCGCCCCGCGCCGCGGCCTGGGCCGCGAGTTCCGCGCCCGCTTCGCACCATTCCCAGACGTCTCCCTGCATGTCATAAAGACCCCACTTGTTGGGGAGCTTGCCTTTGACGCCATGCGTCCCGGTGGCTCCGCCGGAGACGGTGTCCAGTTCATGGAGAATGCGCACGTCGCTGGAATCGCGGGTGTCCTGGGCCTCATCCCAGAACCACCCCATGTCTTTCAGCCGCCCGGTGCCGGCGTACATTCCCGCGCCTTGGGCGCGGCAGGCGTACTCCCACTCCGCGGCCGTCGGGAGCCGCGCACCAATTCCCAGCGCTCGAAGAAAATTCACCGCATGGGCATAGCTCACGCCATCGACCGGCAGGTTTGGCCCTTTGAAATGCGACGGATCGTCCCCCTTGCCCATCACCCCATCCCACATCGCCTGCGTGACGGACGTCTCGGCCAGCCAGAAGCCTTTGGCGATGGTCACCGGCTGGAGAATCGGTTCGCCCGGGAGCCGCCCCCACTCCTCCTTGGACGAACCCATCGCAAAGGTCCCCGGCGGAATCCAGCGGAACCGCTGCACGACGCCGCCCGCCTTCACATCCATCCAGTGGCCATACAAATCCTGCCCGAAGTCGGTCGCATAGCCCACGGGTTGGGTGCCCGTCGGCCAGGCCTGCGGGCGCGCCCGCACGTCCGCGTAGCGGCCGAGGTACTCATTGACGATGGTGCCATCGAGCTGCACGGTGGGGTCACTGCGGGCGCCGGCGAGGTTGCGCATCTGCGCCGCCTGCCGCTCGGCCCCGTTCCAGTCTTTGCGCGCGACCATGGCATTGAGCACCTCGACGGCTTCGAGGGCGCGGGCGCGCGTGGCGAAGTCCTTGTTGCTCGGCGTGACCTCCACCTGGTAGCCGCCGATCCGCTCCGGGTCCGTGAGCACCTCGCGAATCGTCCAGACCTGCCCCGCCGTCGAGCCCGCCCCGCGGCCCTTCATCGCTTCCTTCAGCCGCGCGATCGCCGGCTC
>CALCHA010000687.1 GCA_937901265.1 uncultured Phycisphaerales bacterium | reverse complement strand
CTCTGAAAGTCCTGATTCCCGGACGCGTAATTCTCCTTCACCACGATCGTGCCCCCATGCCTCGGGAACTCCTCCTCGATCACCTTCGAAAGCCCCACGCTGTAGGGATTCTGCGAATCCGTGAAAATCGCCGCCTTCGTGAAATGCAGATTGTCTGCCGCAAAGTCGGCGATCCACTTACCCTGCAGCGCGTCCGTATAACAGGACCGGAAAATGTAGTCGCCCAGATCCGTGATGTCGTTCCGCGTCGATGCCGGTGACAGCAGCGGAATCTTGTTCCGCTGACAATCCGGCGCCGCCGCGGCCGTGCGGCCCGAAGCCACCTCCCCAAGAATCGCACACACATGATCCTGCTCGATCAGCTTCAACACCGCCTGCCGCACCTGCGCGTTCTGCGACTGATCGTCCGCCAGCACCATTTGAATCTGCTTCCCCAGCACGCCCCCCTTCGCGTTCTGCTCCTGCGCCGCAAGGTTGATCCCCTGGTTCGACGACGTGCCAAAGGTGCTCGTGTCCCCCGTCGTCGATTGCAGGCTTCCAATCTTGATCGTCGCCCCGCCCCCCTGCGTGGTCGACCCGCCCTCCGATCCGCCCCCGCACGAAAATAGCGACATGCACGCCCCGCTGATCAGGATCGCGGACAGACACCTGAGGGATGCTCGACGGGTGATCATCGCGGTTCTCCAGGAAAATCAATTCAGGGCGCCGGCATCGCGCCGGCCGGGCCCGTCGCTGGCGGCGGTAGCAAAAACGGACTCTCGAAATTCGGCTGCGACGTCGGCACCGTCGGTCCCGTCGCCGGCTGGCTCGCCGCCCCGGTGGCCAGCGACCGTGCGAAAAACTCCCGCTGCGCCGCCTGATACATCTCCACCGTCTTCACGTCGTTAAACGTCGCCGTGAGGTTCCCCCGTATCCGCGCACGCCCCAGCGTGTCCGGAAACTTCGCCGATTTCTGCGTCAGACGCAGGTCCCCATCCATGATCCGCACCGGCAACCGGTTCCGCCCCGTCTTGCCGTAAATCCGCGCAAAGCCCGCCCCCTCATACACCCCCACCGCGTCCGGCGTCATCAACGCATAGCGGAACGTCGCATTCAACGCCGAATTCTCCAGCGTCGTCTTGCCCCCCACCGGCCGCCAGAAAATCCGCGCCGTCAGAATCTGGTCCACCGGCTTCCCGCTTGTCGCGTCCACCGTCTGCGACCGCAAAATGTAATACAGCGTCCCATCCCGATCCGCATAGTAATACGCCTGCGAAAACCGCGGCGAGATGACGTACCCCTTCTGCGCCAAAGGTTCGATCTGCAGGGGACGATACGCCGCGCAGCCGCCCGTCGACGCGGCCAGGGCAGCAACCAGCAAAGCGGGCAGGACAAATTTTCGTGGCTTCATGGGCGGTAGTGTAGCGGCCCACACGCACCGGCGAAAGGCCGCCGAACCCGCACCCCTCACCGCGCCGGCGCTTCGCCCCGGTTGTGCTGCTGCGCCAGTTCGTACAGATAGGCGAACGTGTAAATCCCCGCCACGTGCCCGTCCGACCACACCACCCGCATCGCATAATTCCCCACCAGCTCCCCCGACAACGCCGTCACGGGCCCATCATAATGCGTCGATACGATCGGCAACTGCGTCCGCCCCAGCAGGTCCCGCTCCCCCTGGCACCCGGCGCAAGGACAATACTTCCGCAAATACCGCAGCGGCAGCATCGCCTCCGTCCCGTCCGAAAACGCCAGTTCCAGCCCCTCGGCCTTCTTGAGATGCAACGTCGTCGGTGTGATCGCTTCCATACCCTCATCCTATCGCACCAGACCCTCAGGGCCCAGTCGAACGCTCAACGATCCGGCGCCGCGACGCCAACGCTTCGCCCACCGACAATCGCCCCGAAGCCATCGCCAGCAGCCGATACAACGCCAACTGCCCCCACGAGCCATGCTTCGCAAAATACCGCAGCACCCCGCGGGCGGCGTAACGTTGCACCTCCGGCCGCGGCGCCCGCGCGGCGTTGGGCGAGTGATGCACCACCGTGGCCCCTGGCTCAAACCACACCTCCCGCCCCCCGTCCCGCAACCGCCGACACAGATCCACCTCCTCCACATACAAAAAAAATCGCTCATCGAACCCCCCCACCGCTTCAAACGCCTCCCTGCGAATCAGCAGGCACGCCGCCATCGGCCAATCAATCGCGCACAGCTCCGTCGGCTGCGGATGCAGATACTTTCGATGCTCCCGCCGCCGAAACTGATCCGCAATCGTTCCCCAGATCGTCAGAAATTGCCCCACCGACGGCTGCACCGACCCATCCGGATTCAGCAGCCGCGGCGCGATGCAGGCCTGCTCCCCAAACGGTGCCACGCCCGTGGCCAGCGAATCCAGAAACGTCCGCGCAAAATCTCCGGGAAACGTCAGGTCCGGATTGCAGATCAGCAAGTGCGTGGCATCGCCCGCCGCCTTGGCCCCCGCGTTGGCCGCAGCGCCGTAGCCGATGTTCCCCAGCCGCACAATCGTGCCATCTCGGGCGAACGAGGGCAACACCGAAAACTGCCCCGCCGACGATCCTGCGTCGGCCACAATCGTCCGTACCGCCATCCCCGCCGATGGCCCGCGCGCCGCCAGCATCGCGTGCCAGGAATCAAAGAACGCCGCCAGCCACCGATGGCTGTTGTGCGTGACCACGATCAAAGCAAGAGAGACGGGCATCGGCGGAATGATAACGGCTTACGCCTCCAGCAGGGTGTTCAGAAGGGCTTGCGCCTGCGAAACATTGGCGGCGTGCTGCATCTCCTCCAGCAGCGCGCGCTGCCCGGGTGCGAAGGCGAAAGGCTCCTCCGCCCGGATATCCGCCAGATCCAGGGCCTCGACGGCGGCGCTCATCAGTTCCGCCAGGCCGTCATGGGTTTTCGCCGAGACAGGGATGATCGGTACGCACCCGCGCAGGGCGGGGACGTCTGGCAGGAGGTCGCACTTGTTCAGCGCGATGAGGTCGCAGGCCGGAAAACCGGTCGCCGCGCCTGGGCCGGTGGCGTCTAGCACGAGGATCACCAGCTCGGCGCGTTCCGCCTGCTGGCGCGTTCGCGCGATGGATTCCTGCTCAAGGCGGTCGGGCGTTTCGCGGATGCCCGCGGTATCCACCAGCAACACCGGAACGTGTACCTCTCCGCACACGAATACGGTCTGGCCGTCGATCCAGTCACGCGTCGTGCCGGGCGTGTTCGACGTGATCGCCATCGGCCGACCGAAAAGCGCGTTGGCCAAGGTGGATTTGCCCGTGTTTGGCGCACCGACCAGCGTGATGCGCGGCGGCGTCAGCAGACGGCCCAAATCGGCGGAACGGGTCAGCAGCCACTGCACGGCAGCGTGCAACTGCCACAGCCTGCCCGCGGTCACCGCCTCGCGCCAGTGGCGAGCCCACGCGGCGAGACCGCCATCCGCCTGCGCGGCGATCAGGCGGGCGCCGGTCAGCGTCAACGCCTGGGGGAGGACCAGCGCCACGTCCGCCGCCAGGCCGACGCCGAAGGAGCCCTGGCCGCGCGCCATTTCGGGCGAAGTCGTGGCGGCACCAAGGGTTGCTGCGGCACGGAGGACGGCATCCACCACCGCCGTCCCGCCATGAACGTGCACTTCCCAAGAGTGTTCGCAAATACGGATAATCAGGGCGTCGTCCAAAATGTCACCCGACTCGGCGAGATCGCTGCGGGCGGTTTGCCTCGGGGCGAGGGTGGGCACGCGCGGGTTTGTCGCCATCCCCGCCACCACTTGGGTGGCATCTGGCCCCGCAATTTGGATGACGGCGATGGCGCCGAGGGTGGGGGGTGTGAGCAGCGTCGCGTACGTCATTGCGAAACTTCCAGGTAGCGGAGGGGGCGGCGCGGGAGGAGAAGATTCATCTTTGCGGCAGTTTCAAAGAAGAGGGCGAGGCCCTGGCGGTCGCGGTCGGTGACTTTGTAGCGGAGGTATTCGGTGAAGTAGCGGCGCGCCAAGTCGAGGGGCCAGCGTTTTTCGGCGGCGTGGCGGGCGACGAGTTCGTCGGTCATTTCGGAGCCGCGGCGGCGGGCGTCGGCGAGGAGGTGGGGCAGGCCAGGTTCGCCGGCGACGGCATCGGCGCGAATCACC
>CALCHA010000686.1 GCA_937901265.1 uncultured Phycisphaerales bacterium | reverse complement strand
TGAACGTGTTGGTTCCGGCGCAGATTTCCTATTCCCGGGGTGCCGACGGCATTGTGACAAGTCCGGCGATTCATCGCATCAACCAGCTTAAGGGCAAGCTGGTCGCGGCCACGCAGTTCACGGAATCGGACTTCTTCATCCGCTATCTGGCCACGCAGGCGGACATCGGGGTGAACATGCTCACGGACCCCGGGGCGCGGCTGGCCGACGACAAGATCAACATGGTGTACTGCAGCGATGGGGAGGCGGTGGCGAAGCTGTTGACCAGCGATGCGCAGTCGGCCACCCCGGCCTTGGCGGGCGGCGTCACGTGGGCCCCGTTCACGACCGACGCGGTGAAGGACTCGGGCGGGAAGCTGGTGCTGCTGACAACCAACAAGAACCTGCTGATCATTGCGGACATCCTGATCGTCAATAAGGGTTTCGCGGACGCCCACCCGGAGATGGTGACGGGGCTGGTTGACGGGCTGCTGACTGGCAATCAGGCGGTGACGCAGAATCCGGAGCAGTTTGCGGACCTGCTGGCGAAGGCGTTTTCCGTGAAGGAGGACCACTGGGACCGCAGCAAGGCGCTGGCGGAGCTGAAGAAGGTCCATCTTTCCAACCTGCCGGAGAATCTCGCGTTCTTCCAGGGGGGGATCGCGGATGGCGGTTCGTTTGCGTCGATCTACCAGTCGGCGGTGCTGGCGTATGGGCCGACGCTGCTGCCGAATCCGCCCGACTCGGACCGGTTTCTGTCGCTGGCGGGGCTGAAGGCGGCACAGGCGTCGGGGGCTTATGCGGCGCAGACCGCGTCGCTGGTGCCGCTGAAATCGGGGGCGTCGAACCCCATCGAAAAGGATCCGCTGCTGTCGCGCGACATTCGCTTCTACTACGAGCCCAACAGCGATGAGGTCGATCCCGCCAATTCGGGCAACGTCGCCAACCTGGAGAGCATCAAGAAGATGCTGGACGTTTCGCCCGGTTCCACGATCCTGCTGCGCGGGCATGTGGATCCATCGAACATGGAGGAGTTCCGCAAAAACGGCGGCGAGAAGCTGGTGCAGACGATGGCGCTCAAAGCGATGGACCTGTCGAAGCGCCGTGCCGCGGACATCAAGAATTTGCTGGTGACGCGTGAGAAGATCGATCCCGCACGGCTTGAAACCGTGGGCGCCGGCTGGGGGGAACCGGCCTCGAAGACGAATCCGGATTTGAACCGGCGGGTCGAGGTGCAGTGGTTCACGCTGGAGTGATGCGATGCCCGCGGCCTTTTATCCAGCGCTCTACACGATCAACGGGGCGTGGCTGGCGTTCATGGGGGTGTGGCTGGTGCTGGCATTCAACACCAAGCGGACGGTCTACCGTGAGCCGGTGTATCAGCGGCTGACCTATTTCGCGGGAGCCGTCGCGGCGTTTTTTCTGCTGCGTCGTGCCACCCGCCACGGGCTGCCGGTGACGTCGACCGCGGAGGTCCTGGGTGCCGTGCTGTGCGTGCTGGGGATCGGGCTGGCGATCATGGCCCGGCTGCAGCTTGGGCGGAACTGGTCGGGCATGGTCACTGTCAAAAAGGAACACACGCTCATCACGACGGGGCCCTACCGGTTTGTGCGCCACCCCATCTACACGGGGATTCTGGCGGCGATTTTCGGGACGTTCCTGGCGCTGATTCCGTCGCTGTCCGCGGGCGGCGTCTTCGTGCTGTTCACGGCGATCTTTTATCTCAAGCTGCGCCGCGAAGAAAAGCTGATGCGGCAGACATTCCCCACCGAGTACCCGGCCTACCAGCAGCGGGTGAAGGCGCTGATTCCGTTTGTGATGTGACGGGCCGGGGAGGGGCATCGGCGCGGCGGCGGTCAGGGGGCGGCGATGGCGACGCGACCCTCTTGTTTACCGAAGAGCAGGTAGTGCTCCAGTCCGCTTTTAAAGAGGCCCGCCTTGATGGCGGCGGCGACGTCGGGATAGCGGGTGTCATAGAAGGCTTCATCGAAGTTGGCGCTGGCGGGAACGCCCGCCGCCTCGCCGTTGCCGAGGAATTGTGCGAAAAGCGAGGGGTAGGCACCGCTGGCCAGACCTCCCGACGCGCCGGCGTTGTGGGCCTGGTAGTAGCTGGCGTCGAAATAGGCAGAGGGGTCGCGACTTTCGTACTGGCCGAACTTGAGGAAGTGGGCGAGGCCGGAGGCGATGGCCCCGCTTCTCACGGCCGCGGCGACATCTTTGTTGTGGGCGAGATAGTAGGTGTCGTTGAAGAGCGGGGTGACGGCGCGGCCCTCGGCCAGCCCGTAGCGGAGCAGGTGTTCGAAACCGCTGGCGAGTTTGTGACCTTTGACGGCGGCGGCGACGTCGGGGTTGAGCAGGAGGTAGGTTTTTTCGTCATAGACGGTCGAGGGATCGCGCTGCTCGAACTGGCCATGGGCCATGAAGTGCGCCCAGCCGCTGGCGACGGCACCGCTGGCGATGGCGGCGGCGACATCGGCGTTGTGGGTGTCGTAGTATCGCTCATCGAAGAGCATCGAGGGCGACATGTAGAAGCGTGCCGGCTGGCCGGCATTGTCCACGACGGTCTGCCCGGCGATGGTTACGGTATAGGCCCCGGCATCGGAAGCATCCCATCGCCCGCCCGGGGCAGCGACGCGGAAGGTCACCCGATGCGTCGCGCCGGCGGCGGCGGTGCTTACAAGGGTGGCAAAGGCCGTAAAGCCGTGGAGGCCGGTGACTGTCACCAGATGCCCGTTCGCCTGCATCGCGCTGAGCAGCACATCGCTCTGGAACACCAGCGAAAAGGTCGTTGTCGATCCCCCCGCCATTGCCACGTCGCTGTCCGCCGGAAGGAATACGCGCGAATCCGGCACAGGCGTGGCGATTGCCCCGACGCCAAAGGTCCCGACCACGGTCTCGGCCATCGGGTTGCCCAGATAATCGAGCACTCCGGGCAGCACCGTCACGGTGTATGTTCCATCTTCCGCGGCATCCCAGGCACCGCCGGGAGCGTCGATGCGATAGGTGGCCACGACGGCCGTCGATGGCCCGGTGAGCGACACGAACGCGGCGAATGCCGAGAACCCGTTGGGTCCGGTGACTTTTACCAGGGCGTTGTTGTTGTGGATATTGTCGGTGGTGACGCCGGATGCGTCGCTGTAGGTGATGGTGAAGGTGGTGGACGGATCGCCGTTGGCCGCGATGGGCGCCTGGAGCGTGGCCGTCACGGGATTCACATCGCCGATGGTCTGATACACGCCATTGCCGTCGAGGGCGTGGTAGTAGATGCGGTGGGCGGTGCCGTTGACGTCAAAGAGGGCGCCATCGGGCAGGCCGGCGAACGTGCCGACGACGGGACCGGCGCTGTGCTTGATGATCAGATTGTAGGTGGTCGTGGGGCTGAGGGTGGCACCCAGCGTGACACTGCTGTTGGCCGTGAGCGGAGCGTTGCCGACGAAGGTGGAGCCGGCGCCCAGCAGGACATCGCCGGCGACGGTGAGGGGGGCGCTGAGCTTCACCGTTCCGCCGGTGGCCTGGAGTCCGCCGAGGGGGTAGTCGTTGAAGTTCTCTGCGAAGATGGCGGTGCCACCGGTCACCACGACCTTGGCATTGGCCGCGCCCAGGAACGTGACCGTGCCGTCGGTGACATGGGTCTCGGCGGTAAGAACGAAGAGCTCGCTGTGGTAGGCGCCGTCGCCGAAGACGAGGGAGCCGGAGCCGTCCAGGGTGAGCACCGCGTGGGGAACGGTGGCGGGCGCCGACCACAGGACCGACGCCCCGGCGGCGGTGGTGATCACCGGGGCGGCACTCGTCATGATCAGCGGAAAGCCGTACCAGTTGACCGTGCCGGCAAAGGAGAGGTTGTTGCTGACGGTGAGCCGGAGGGGATCTCCGGAGGGGACGGCGGTGGTGAAGGTGGAATCGCCCGTGAAGGCGAAGTCGTGCAGCACCAGCCCCGCGATGTCGTCCGTGGTGGTGCCCTGCACGACGACGTCGTCGCCGTTGATGGGAGCGGCGTGAGTGTCCCAGTTGTTGTTATCAGACCAGTGGAGGCCATCGCCGCCGCCGGTCCATGTGACGACGGACAGGAGGACGCGCGATTCCAGAGCGTCCAGCGACACCCCTCGCGTCACCCTGCGGCATCGATTTTCCAAGCGACTGCGGACGGGCTTCCCCATTTGTGCAACTCCCAAGACGTGGCACGACTTCAGGCGAACACTCGACGCACTCTACCCCCAAAGCCGCCCAATTCCAAAAGGGTTCTTATGCGCGGTAGCGCCAAATTTCGAGCCTTCAGAGGCACCTGGGGACGCCCCCATTCCTCTCATTGTCGCTACAATTGGTGGGGCTGGTACTTTTTCCGTTGAGCGATTCCTTCATGCACACGCCCGTTCTTCTCCGTGAAACCCTGCTCACCCTCTCCCCCAAAAAGGGGCAGATCGTCATTGATTGCACGCTCGGTCTGGCGGGCCATTCTGCCGAGATCGTGAAGCGGATCCTGCCGACGGGGCACCTGCTTGCCACGGATTTTGATGCGGTGTCGCTGGAGCTCGCTCGCGCCACGCTCGCGGCCCTCCCCGGCACGCGCGGGCACATGCACCTTCACCAGTCGAACTTCGCCGGGCTGCCCGCGCTGCTCGCCCAGACGGCGATGCAGATCGGCCTGCCTGCGGATACGAAGGCCCACGCTGTTCTGGCCGACCTGGGCGTTTCGTCGCCGCAGATCGACAACCCCGACCGCGGGTTCTCTTACCGGCACCCGGGCCCGCTGGACATGCGCATGGACCCCACCCGCGGCCAACCCGCCAGCGCCCTCCTCAACCGCCTCTCCGAACAGGAGCTGGCCAGCGCGTTTTTTGAACTTGGTGACGAGACCGACGCCCCCAAAATCGCCCGCCTCATTGTCGAACGGCGGGGGGAAACGGCGATCGAAACAACCCAGCAGCTGATGGCCATCATTTGTGAGGCCCGCGATTTTACGCTGCAGCGGGCGGCTGGCGCCAAGCTCCATCCCGCCGCCCGGACGTTCCAGGCGTTGCGTATTCTGACGAATCGCGAACTTGCGAACCTCGATCGCCTCCTGCAGATTCTCCCCGACATCCTCCGCCCCGGCGGCGTGGCGGCGATCATTACGTTCCACTCCGGCGAGGACCGCCGCGTGAAGCACGCCTTTAAGGAGGGGCAGCGGAACGGCATTTACAGTGAAATCGCCCGCGATCCGATTACTGCCACGGCAGAGGAAATTGCAAAGAACAAGCGGGCCCGCAGTGCCAAACTTCGCTGGGCCCGGCGCTCCGCCTGATGCGTGCGTCAACGATTCTCGCGCGTGAACAGTTCCGAGCCGCGACCATGAAAATCGCGGCATTGGGTTCATGTAAAACGCCACACAACTGCTCCGTAACCGCTCAAGATTCCATACATCCATATCCAGGAACGGAAACGTCTTCCTTCGACCGCCCAAATCAGAACACGAAGCGACGAAGGGGACGAAGTTCACGAAGGGGTCTGGCGGAGCTTGGCCACGTTCACTGGGAGCTTTCCGCTGCTGGAGGGATTGCTCCTCCCTGATCGACGATGGACGTTTCCGGTCTTGAACCACGATGTATGGAATCTTGAGCCGTGACCGTCGCGGCTGGGCTTGGGCGCTCACCGGCTCCGAATATTCTTCGGCGTCAAATCCAAATACATCAGACCCGTCAGCTCCAGCAACTTGTCCCGCGCCGCCCTGACTGCCTCCCAATCCGTCCCAAACAGCTCCGCCAATGCTGTTCGCGCTCCGCCCACACCTCCGCCGAAAAATCCAAATGGAACATCTCGAGTTCATCGTATGTCGATGCAAAATCGAGAAAATAG
>CALCHA010000685.1 GCA_937901265.1 uncultured Phycisphaerales bacterium | reverse complement strand
GCGGCGCGCAAGCGCAGCCACAGCGGGTCGGAGCTGGCCGCGTTGCGGCGCCTGGTAGGCCTGTACACGCAGCTGGGCCGCCCTGCCGATGCCTCCCGCGCCTTCCGCGAGGCCCTGGTTATTCACGTGCGCATGAGCGCCCCTGCCGCCACACCGCTCACCCGGAGGTCGACATCATGAAAACCTTGCTCTTTCTGCTGGCCGCCCTGGCGCTTCCCGCGGCCACCGCGGCGGCGCAGGTTTCCCACCAGGCTTACCGCTGGCGCAATGTCGAGATCGGCGGCGGCGGCTTCACCACCGGCATTGTGACCACCCCCGCGCAGCGCGGGCTCATGCTGGCGCGGACTGATATCGGCGGGGCCTACCGCTGGGATCTGGATGCGGCGGGCAATGGCCGCTGGACACCGCTGCTCGATTGGGTCGGCCGCAAGGACTGGAACCTGTGGGGCGTCGAGAGCGCCGCCATCGACCCGGTGGACCCGGCGCGGATTTACCTCGCCTGCGGGACCTACGTCCGGCCCTTCGTGGGCAATGGTGCGATCCTGCGCTCCAGCGATGGTGGCAAAACCTTTGCACGCACCCAGATGGCCTTTCAGATGGGAGGCAATGAGGAGGGCCGCTTTGCGGGCGAACGCCTGGCCGTCGATCCGGCCACGGACAGCATTCTCTATTTCGGGTCGCGTGCGGCGGGGCTGTGGCGCAGCGAGGATTACGGGGCCAAATGGCAGAAACTTGATAGCTTTCCCGTGAGCGGTAAAACCAACGGCGTGGGGATCGCCTTCGTGCTGCTGGACAGCGCCCAGACTCCGCCCGGGCAACCCAGCCGGGTGATCTATGTCGGCGTGAGCGGGTCGGGTCCTTCGCAGCAGGCAGCCGGCATTTATCGCTCCACCGACGGCGGCGCGGCATGGGAGAAAATCAGCGGCCAGCCGGAAGGCCTCGCCCCGAACCATGGCGTCCTGGCCGGCAACGGCATGCTCTACGTCTCCTGCGGCGATGTCCCGGGACCCAACGGCATGACCAACGGCGCCATCTGGAAGTTCAACACCGCCACCGGCGACTGGGGCGATGTCAGCCCGGTGCATCCCGCGGGCAACAACCGCTTCGGCTTCGGCGCGGTGGCCGTCGATCCCCAGCATCCGCAAACGGTGATGGTCTCCACGATGGACCGCTGGTCCACCGGCGACGACGTCTATCGCTCCACCGACGGCGGCGCCCGCTGGAAGGCGATCGCCAAGGCCGGCATTCGTGATGCCGGCACCGCTCCGTGGATCACGCTGGGCCGTCCGACGGCGGACGCGGGGCACTGGATCGGGGACATCGAGATCGACCCCTTCGACGCCAACCATGTGCTTTACACCACGGGGGCGACGATCTGGGAATCGCTCGACGCCACCGCGGCGGACCGGGGTGAGCGAACGCACTGGCGCGTGGGCACCCCGGGTCTGGAAGAAACGGTCGTCCTGGATCTGGTGAGCCCCCCCACCGGGGCCCGCCTGATCAGCGGCGTGGGGGATGTGGGCGGGTTCGTGCACACAGATCTTTACACCGCGCCTGCCGAGCAGATGGATCCGCCCTTCACCAACACCGAGAGCATCGATTATGCGGGACAGGCGGGGGACATCGTGGCACGCGTGGGAACGCTGCGCAACGGGACGCCCGGGCGCGGCCATGGGGCCTATTCCGAAGATGGAGGCAAACGGTGGCGCAGCTTTCCGTCGGAGCCCGGAAACTCCGGCGGCGGAGGCACCATCGCGGTTTCCGCGGATGGCAAGACGTTCCTGTGGGGGGCGCGCGATGCGGCCATCTCCTGGTCAACCGACAACGGCGTCACCTGGGCGGCGTGCAAGGGGCTGGGGGGTGCCTCGCGCGGGCGACCCGTCGCAGACAAGGTGCAGCCGGCGGTGTTCTATGTGGTCGAAAGCGCCACCGGCAAGGTGTTCGCAAGCAGCGACGGCGGGCGCACTTTCGCCCCGACCGGCGGCACCGTCGATGCCTCTGGCGGCGGGCTCCTGCACGCGGGCACCGTCACGACCGGGGATCTCTGGTTCGGCGGCCGCGGCGGACTTGAACATTCCTCCGACGGCGGCAAGTCGTTTCAAAAAATCAGCGGCGTCGACGAAGTCGGCGGCCTGGGCTTTGGCAAGGGGCCCGAGGGAAGCGCGGGGCCGTCGCTTTTCCTCACCGGCAAAATCCGTGGCACCGAGGGGATCTTCAGGTCTGACGATGCCGGCGGCCACTGGAACGAAATCAGCGATCCGCAGCATCAGTTTTCCAATTCCAACCACATCACCGGCGATCCGCGGTTGTTCGGCCGGGTCTATGTCGGCACGCCCGGCCGGGGCATCCTCTGCGGCGATCTCGACAACGCGGCGGGCGGGTGACCGATGGACACGCTGTGGATGGTCCTGGGCATCACCCTGGTCGCCGGCCTGTTCGTCTGGCTCTGGTATGCGATCAAACGCCACGTCGTTTCGCGCGGCCGCCGAGAAGTGGGACTGCCGGCCCAGGGCGCTGAGGCCACCCGCGCCGCCTCCAAATCGCGCATGCCGCCGACATCGCTGGTGCTGCTTTCGGCTGCCCCGCACCCGCTGTCGCGGGAACTCGTTGCAACCGCTATCCGCCACGCCTGGGGCGTCGAGGCCCTCTCCGATGATGAAACCGCTGAATCTCACTGGGTCTTCGGCCAGACCGAGCAGCTCTGCACCGTCAGCTTCAAGGGCACCCTCTTCACCATCGTCAGCCTGGCCGAACCCTACAAACAGGACCGGGATTGGTACGTCGGCGACGACACCCCGCCGGAATTGCTCTCCGCGTGGCAGAAGCACCGTGCCTGGATCAGCATCGATCTGGCCTTTCCCGGTCCGCTGATGGAGCTGACGGCAGCGCTGGACCTCATCGGAAAGCTGGCGGCGGAACTGGCCGGCGAGGACGTGCTCGCGGTGGTGCGCCCGGCGACGCGGCATGTGATTGTGTTTGATGAAGAGGTGCGGCGGCTGCTGCGCCGTCGCCCCGCGCGCGAGGTCGTCACTGGGCCTGTCCACTCCCTGGTGATCCTGCAGAACCGGCGCGAGCCCGTGGGCGACCTGGGAACCCGGGGGCTTGCCGCCAGGGTGCAGGCGGCGTGGGGGGTCGCCCTGCCGCTGATGCCGGCGGGGCCGGGGGGCGATTTTTGTGCCGTAAGTTCTGAACGCGGGGGGGCGGGCTTTCTCCAGACGCAAGGCATCCGCTTCGGCGTGATGACGCCGGAGGGCGCTTATCTGCGGGAGCCGGGCGATCTCGCCGCCGCGGTCGAGGATGCGGACCTGCGGCAGCGCGTCGCGGCCCATACCGCGTGGACCGCCATCGATCTCATGGCCGCCCCCGTGGGGGTGACCCGGCAGCGGGTGTATCAACTGCTGGGCCATCTGGCGGCGGAATTCGCGGACGACACGGCGCTGGCGCTCCTCGCCCCGGCGCTGCGCCGGGTGCTCTCCTCCGATGCTGCCGCCGCTCTTCGGGGGCCAGACCCGCTGGCGGCGATTCTCCAGTCCGCCCCGCAGACGGAATGAAGGGGGCTTCGCGGGGGAGGAATCATTTTTAATGCATTTTGGGTGTGGCTTTTCCTTTTCATCAGGCACGGAAAACGGTAGTAATGCGTCGTGAGTTTTTTCGAGCGCCGAAGCACCGGTTGCCGATACAAGGTTATTGGACCTACCCCCCCCACCCCCGTCAGAAAGGCCAGATGTGAGCAACCACCGCCACCGCAAGGATCATCCCGCAACCCTTCCCGCGGTCTCCCGCCGGCTATTTCTGGGGACGATGGCGGTGGGCGGTGCGGTGGCCTTGCTGCCGGGCTGCGAAATGGCCTCGGGGCCGGTGGTGTCCGATTTGCCCAGCCCCCTGGGCCCACTGGCGGGGCGGTCGATGGTGCCCGACACGGAGGCTGCCCCCCCCGTGCCGACGCGGCCGCTGCCCCCGCCGGTGACGGCGAAGGAGCCGACGAATGCCTATGGCATCCTGCCGCGGTCGATGTGGGCCAAGGCCGGCCCGGACCTGGGGCGCGTCGATCCGATGAACGGCGTCACCTGGATCACGTTTCACCATTCTGGCGATCCTAAACCCTTTTTGACCAACGACTTTGGCGAGACGGCGCAGCATCTGGAGTATGTCCGCGAGTACCACCGCTCGCGCAATTTCCAGGACATCGGCTACCACTTCGCCATTGACCGCAGCGGCCGCGTCTGGCAGCTGCGCTCGCTGCGTTACCAGGGCCAGCATGTGCGGAACAACAATGAGCACAACATCGGCGTGGTGGTGCTGGGCAACTTCGACCTGCAGAGCATGACCCAGCCGCAGAAGGACAAGGTCAAGGTCTTCGGGGCGCTGCTGCGCAAGCAGTACAATCTCCCGATCGCCAAGGTCAAGACGCACCAGGAATTCGTTTCCACGGAATGCCCCGGGACGAACATGCAGCCCTATATGGTGGCGATCCGCAAGCAGAAGCTGATTTGAGGGCGGCGTTCGGCGGGGAATGGCCGGCACAGCGCGCGGCGCAATGGCCAAATTTCGGTTTTGCGTTGGCTATTGGCGCTTCGGCAGGGTATAGTTGCTCAACGTTTCCGAATTTGGGGGCGGGGAGTGTCGGGGGTTTTGGGGTTTCCGGTCGACGTTCCCATTTACAAAAATCAAACTCGGTTATACTAATGGCGTCACGCCGCGCTGGCATTGTTTGCCGGGAGCGGCGGGGGCCAAGGAGATGGGATTTTGACCCAACAGTTTCACGAACCGATCATCAGCATGCTTTCAAGCCACACGGGGGAGCCGCTGCGTTCCCACGATATGGCCGAGCGCCTGAATATTTTACCGGACGATCGGCCGGTCTTTGAGAAAGCCGTTGACGAGCTCGCCGCCGCCGGGCGCCTGGTCCTGGGCGAGGACCGCAGCCTCCGCCTGCCGGCCATGGGCAGCACGGTCACGGGGATCTATCGACAGACCCGAGGCGGGTTCGGCTTCATCCTCCCCGAGCAGCCCAACGCCCATGGCGATCTGTTCATTCCGATCGGGGAGAACCTCGATGCCGTCAGCGGCGACACCGTGACCGCGAAGGTCATCGTGCGCGACAAGTACGACACGCGCGACAAAAAGAACATCTTTGGCCGCGTGATCGAAGTGCTGAAGCGCGCCACCAACAAGGTGGTGGGAACTCTCACCCGGCAGAATGACCGCTGGGTGGTGATGCCCGACGGCAAGGTGTTCCGCTCGGCCATTGAGGTGGGCGACGTGGGGGCCAAGAACGGCGCGGAGAACGACAAGGTCGTCGTCGAGCTGCTGAAATATCCGCTGGGCAACGAGCTGGCCCAGGGGGTCATCACGGAAATTCTGGGGACCAAGGGCGAGCCGGAGGTCGAGCTGCAGAGCGTGATCCGGCAGTACGACCTGCCGCGGGAATTTCCCGAGGCGGTCCTCGATCAGGCGCGGCAGGCGGCGCGAACCTACGACGCCGAGGCGCGTCTCACCGGCGGCCGCGAGGACTTGCGGGAGGAGCTGATCGTCACCATTGACCCGGACGATGCACGCGATTTTGACGACGCGATCTCGCTCAAATATCTGAAGGGGTCCGCGAAGTTTGACGACCTCCCCGCCGATGGTGCCGCGGAGGCCGACGCCGACGTGGAACAGCTCATGGAGTCCGCCACGGCGGGCAGCGGCGGCGGGGCGGCGTGGGAGCTCGGCGTGCACATCGCTGACGTCTCGAGCTTCGTGAACGTGGAAGCGCCGATGGACATCGAGGCCCGCACGCGCGGCAACTCGACCTACTTCCCCGGCTATGTGATTCCGATGCTGCCGGAGATCCTCTCCAACGGCGTGTGTTCGCTGCAGGAGAACCAGCCGCGGCTCTGCAAGTCGGCGTTCATTCGTTACGACGCCCAGGGCCGGGTGGTGGGCACACGATTCGCCAACTCGCTGATCAACAGCAAGAAGCGGCTGACCTACCGGCAGGCGCAGGCGATCATTGATGACGCCAAGGGCGAGGGCAAGCCCTACACCAAGGGGCTGCTGGAATCGCCGCCGAATCCGAACGTGCCGATCGTGAGCGATGAGGTGCGGCAGATTCTTCTGCGGATGGATCGGCTGTCGCGGGTGATTCGGCAGCGGCGTCTGGCGGAGGGGATGATCGTCCTGGACCTTCCGGAAGTGGAACTGGTGATCAACGAGTCGGGGCACGTCATCGACGCGCAGCCGGAGGATGACTCGTTCACCCACAAGATCATCGAAATGTTCATGGTGGAAGCGAACGAAGCGGTCAGCCGCTGGCTGACCAAAGCCGGGTTGCCGGTGCTGCGGCGTGTGCACCCGGATCCCGATGTGATGGACACGGAGCAGGCGCGGCAGTTCATGCTGGCGGCGGGGCGGAAGGTGCCCAAGGTGCTGGACCGCAAGGCGCTGCAGGCGATGCTGGACGATGTTCGTGGAACACCGGTGGCCTACGCGGTGCATCTGGCGGTGCTCAAGACGATGTCGAGCGCGGAGTATTCGCCGCAGCCGATCGGGCACTACGCCCTGGCGAGCGACAACTATGCCCACTTCACCAGCCCGATTCGACGTTACGCGGATCTTGTGATCCATCGCTGCTTTGACGCGGTGCTGGCGAAGAAAGTTACCACCAAGGGCAGAAAGAGCGACGGACGGCGACGCGCGGCGGCGGCCCCGGCAGCCACGTCGATGGCCAACGAGGTCACCAGCGGGTTTGCGGGTCAGCGGCCGGGTGCCGGCATGATGCCCGAGACGCTGGGAAACACGCCGGACTATTCGACCCTGCTGTTGCTGGGCAAGCATCTGTCCTACACCGAACGGCGCAGCTCCGATGCCGAGCGCGACCTGCGTGCCCTCAAGGTGCTGCAGCTGCTGGCGGAGCATATTGGCGATGTTATTGATGGGGTGATCACCGGGGTGACCGGGTTCGGCGTGTTTGTGCAGTCGACGCGCTTCCTCGTCGAAGGCATGATTCGCGTGGCCGACCTTCCGGACGATTTCTGGCAGTTCGATGAGCGTGCGGGGGTCCTGCGGGGCCAGCGCACGGGGCGGCGTATGTCGCTGGGCGATCGGGCGAAGGTGCAGATCGTGAACGTGAACGTGTCGTCGCGGCAGCTGGATCTGCGGCTGCTGGAGCATGGCTCGAGCATCGGCGGGGATACGGCGATGCGGCGCATGGAGCCGCGGAAGCTTGCCCGTCCGCAAACCGGGCAAGCGCGCGCCGGAGCGGATGAGCAGGGGGCGCGGCCCCCGCGTAAGAAAAATGAAGCGAAGCGCGGCGAGCGTAAGGCGGAAGCGCGGCAGAAGCGCGGGCCGGAGCGGCCCAGCGGAGCCCCGCAGCCGGAAGGTGATGGCACTGGTCGCGCCAAGCGCGGCAGCCGTGGCCGCGGCCGCGGGCGACGCCGTCGTTAAGACTGGAGGAATGATGTTTCAACCCATCCCTTGTGTGCGCCTTCTGGCGGTCCTGCTGACGCTGGTGAGTCTGGGCGGCTGCATGACCGAGCAACGGGTCCTGGTGGACCATTCGGTTGCGGCGCAGTTTGCGCAATTCGACGGCAAGAGCGGCTTTCAGGTTTCCAGCGCGGCGACGCGGAAGAAAGCCGAGAAGCAGCGGAAGGCCGAGCAGTTCGTGCCGGTGGCAAACAACAACGACAGCTTCTTCGGGGGGCCCGTTCATTGGACGACCGACCTGAAGTTGGATGATCCAAAGGGCGCGCCCAAGGGGGACAAATCGAAGCCCGGCCCGGCCGCGAGCGGGTATGTGCCGGGCTTGGGTTTGCCGCCGGCGGGCAGTTCAACGCCAGACAACGGATTGTTCGATCCAGCACTGGCCCCCGGGCCGGCACCTGCTATGATGGGCCCCGCCGGGCCGGCGCCAAGCGCGCCGGGGTCGGGCGACACTTCTTCCGCTGGTCCCCTTCCCGGGAGGTGAATATGCGAATCCTCGTGCTGCCACTGCTGGCAGTCAGTCTGCTCGCGATGGGCTGCAACGGAACCTCTGCGTCCAACGGCGTCTCTTCCACGACCAACGGCGTGACGGTTTCGCACGCCACGATGATGCCCGGACAGCAGGGCAACACCTACAACGGCCACCCGCTGGGCACCACGGGATCCACCCTCCCGCCACAGAGCCTGGTCAACAGTTGGAATGCCAGCAATTCCAGCAACAGTGGCGGGTTGAAGCTCAATGGCGTCCCGGTCGCGGCGAGCTACTCCAGTTCCGCTACCAAGGCGATTTCCAAGGCTCAGGGCGACACCCTCAACGGGGTTTCGACCGCCAAGGCCGCGGCACAACAGGCCGGCGTGGATATCAATCCGCTGACGAATTTGCTGCCCAAAGGTTGGGGCGGCACCGCGAACTTGTCTCCCGGCAAGTAATCCCCCCCTTGCCTTTCAAGCCCGGGCGCGAAACTTCGCGCCCAGTGCGCTCATTCCACTGCAGCCAACGGCACCACCTGGGCGGCGAGTTCGTCGAGGCTGTAGCATCGCGCCAGGTCGATGGGCAGATAGACGCCGTGGTTGTGCGATGAATCGATGATCAGCAGCTTGTTGCCGACGGTCTTGGAGCCCCCCTCCTGCGACTGGTGGCCACACACGAAGAGGTCGGCATACCACATCCTGGCGACACGATCGAGGACCTCCTGGGTCTGGTTGCGTCCCCAGATGAGGGCGTAGATGGGGCCCGAGCGTGACCAGTCTTCGTCGGTGAGATCGCGCCGCAGGATTGTTTTGTCGAACGTGGCGATATCGCGCTCGCAGGGGAGGGAGTGGCTGAGGAAGATCCCGGTGGCGGTGATCGCGGCGAGCGGGAGCGCGCGGAAGTAGCGAGCGAGGGCCTCGTGGACCTGGGGGGCGTGGGTGCCAAACGCGAGTTGGATGTGGCGGGTGAACCGTTCGGTGAGATCGTAGCCCTCTTTCATGATGGCGATATTGAGCACCTGCGCCATGTCGTGGTTGGCAAGCAGGAAATGGACGCGGCCGGGGAAGGCTGCGGACCATTGGAGGGCGTCGAGGAGGAGCTCGAGGGAGCGGTCCTCGCCCGCCGGGCCGAGAGCTCCGCCGTGGATGAGCTCCTGAAGGATGACGTGGCGATCGGGGTGGTTGGGAAGGTCGCAGGCATTTTGAAAACGCTGGAAGTTGCGGCGATGGGCGTGGAGGTCGGCGGCGACATAGAGGGAACCGACGGCGGGGAAACAGAGCATCTGGGCATTGCGAAGGGGGTCGGCAGAGGCGGCGCGGGCCTGGGCGTCCAGGAGGGCAATGACGTCCTGCGCGGTCATGGCGGGCCTACTTGCCGAGTTCATCGGGATCGATGTCGATGGCACCGCTGTCGCCGGGGCCGATATCGCGACTGGAATCGTCGCTGTCGTCGCGGCTGTCGGGGATGGCCATTTCGAGGTCGCGGCGGGCATTTCGCAGGGGGCTGTCTTTGCCGGCGAGCGAGAGGGCGAGTTCGAGGCGTGGGATGACGGCGGAGAAGTCCGCGGGGCGGTGCGGCGGGAGCTTCTGGATGCAGTCCATGATGAGGCGGGAGAGGGGGACGGGGATGTTGGGATTGATCTCGTGGGGTGCCTGAGCCTCGGTCCGGGTCTCGACGGGGATACCGTTCTTGTTCTTTTTGGGGATGAGGGTGGGGATGTGGTGATCGGTGGTGCACCAGTAGAGGGTGGCCCCGTAGTTGAAGATGTCGGTGGCTGGGGTGAGGGGGCCGCGGCCGACCTGCTCGGGGGCGATGTAGTCGGGGGTGCCCTGGATGCGGCTTTTCACAGTGCCGATCGCACAGGACTGGCCAAAGTCGATGATTTTAACCTTGAGATCGTCGTTGACGAGGATGTTGTTGGGTTTGATGTCGGCGTGGACGAACCCGAGGCGATGCATGGCGGCGAGGCCTTGAGCAGCCTGGATGAAGACTTTGATAAGGTGGGTAAGTTTGCCGGGGCGTTGGCTGTCGAGGGAAATGCCGTCGACGAACTCCATGAGGAGGAAGAGCTCCATGGTTTTGAGGAGTTTGCGTTTGCGAATTTTGCGGATACTTTTGCGCAGGGCGGGGTGGTCGAACTGGGAGGCGATGTTGAATTCCTGCTCGGCCTGTTCGAGGAAGCGGTCGTCGTCGGCGGACTTGCGGATGACGCGTTTGAGCGCGTAGACCTGCTTGGTCGCCTTTTCCGACACGGCGTAAATCGTGCTGCGGGCACCGTAGCCGAGGCAGGAGATAATTTCGAAGTCAGCGATCTCGGGCAGGGGTTCCATAGATACCTGATTGGCGATCACGATACACCGTACAACCGTTGCGTGGTCCGCGTCCTACACGGCAAAGTTACGGAGTTGCCGTGAGTGTAGGGCATTGGGGCGTTTTGGGCCAGCCTGTCGGAAAGTATAAAGCAAGCGACGAGGCGGACGCAAAAAGGGACAACAGTGACGTGCAAAGGGCGAACCGGCATCGGTGCAGGCGGTCAACAACCGGGCTGCAGAAATGCGCGGGGAGGTGGGCGAAGGGGGGAGAGACGGGCGCCGAGCGGGGGCATCGGGGGGGGCATTCCGGGCAGGGGGATCCATACCGAGACTTCAAGGGTGTGGCGGGCCTATTCGAGGAGGCTCCGGACGGTATCGGCGTAGGACTTCTGAGGGAGGGAAGCGTTGGCGGCGTTCAGTTCCCACTGGAAGTAGATGTGGGACTTGGGGATGTTGAGGCGGTGTTGCAATTCGTGGAGGACTTGCACGAGCTTTTGATGCTGGGCGGCGCTAACAGGGGCACGATTGAGGTCGCTCATCAGGCAGACACTCACGGCATTGGTATAAAACTTTGAATGATAGCGGGGATCAGGCCAGCCGGCATTGGGAGCAGCGTAGGGGTCCTGGAGGTCTTGTCTTAACCACGAAGTGCCGACCTGGAGCTGACCATCCGCCAATTGAGGACCGCTTTGGGGACCATCGATGACAAAGTGGAAGTTCGCCTTGGGCCGCACTGTATGTGGGGGGAGTTGGGCACCTCCTGTGACACGACCTTCGACGAGGCTGGCAGAACTCCCCGCCAAGTCTCCCGATTCGTAAACGATAATATACTCCCATGCGCCCTTCCGCAACGGCGTCTCGGTAGCCATCTGCGCCTCCACGGGGAGGGCGGCGAAAGCGGCGGTGAGAGGCGAGGCGGTGGTACCCCCTTCGAGCATCAGCAGAACGCCGGCGCTGAGGGTAAGGGTAGCAACGAGAGAGGCGAGCACTGTGGCTACGCGCTTCTGGCTCACAGGTTTCTTCCTGGTTGATCGTGTTTTATCGGCCATCGAACAAACCTGTCTATCGGCAAAGGTGAGCGAGGCGTCCACTAATTATGGACGGGGCTGGGACGGCGAGTGGCGAAAAACCAGAGGCGGAGGCCCCTTGGGGCGTTGTGCGGTCAATATACCACGCGCTGGGGAAATGCAAACCACTTTTCGAGGGGTGTTTCAATTCTTTTTCCCGGGTGCGGCTCTCCTGAGCAAGAAGCGTGATGTTTTCGGAACCTCAGGGTGGTTCGACGATCCCGAGGATGGGCTCTTCCACGGTGCCATCGGGATTCAGGGCGAGGGGCTCGAGTGCGGCGGCGCGGCCGGCGGCTTCGGCGGCGGCATTTTCCGCGCGGCGTGCGGCTTCGCGGTCGCGCCGCTGGGCGACGTCGGTCAGGGCAAAGCTGACGGAGGCGGTACCCATGGAGCGAAGCAACAGGAGGCCCATGATCGCGCTTCCCATGGCCACCACGAGATACATCCACAAGTCGAGGGTCTGCATAGGCTGCTCATCGGACGTTGCAGGGGGCGACTTTGGAGGTGAGGCTCATTGGGGAGGGAGGTGGGCAGATTTACATGGGCGGCCCTGGAAACGTGCGGGCGGATGGGGGGCGGAGGTCGGGCGATTCCGGGGGGCGGGCGGGCTCCGGGAGATTCCGTGGGAAAGGCTGGTTGACGAGGCTGCAAATGCCCCCGTAGAGTGAGGGGAGCATTTCAACGTTTTTTCAGGCCGTCGCCTGTCACGACCCCTTCGTCACGATGCGGCTTGGAGCATGAGGAGCGTGGTCTATGGATCTTGAGAAGCTTGCAGCGCGTTCGCGGTCGACCCTGATGCTGGTGAGCCTCGTGGGGTTCATCGTGCTGATGGCGGGGGTGGGGTTGGCGTTGGCGGTGATCAACAAGGCGGCGTAGGGGGCGGGCGG
>CALCHA010000684.1 GCA_937901265.1 uncultured Phycisphaerales bacterium | reverse complement strand
CCGCGGAGAATCTGCAGCGTCGCCGGGACATCTTTGGGCAGCGTACCCAGCAGGCGGCGCGTTTCCGGAAGATCCTCATCGGTGACGGCCGCGACGGCCGTGTTATTGATCTTCAGGATACGGTCCCGCGGCTGCAGGCCCGCGTGCCGCGCCGGAGAATCGGGGTCGGTATCGGCCACGATCACGCCGTCGTTGCCCTCGAAGTACATGTTGCGGTTGAAGTCTTTCAGCGGCTGAAGCTGCAGCCCCGTCCACGACCAATCGACCTTGCCCGTCGCACGAATCTGCTGGATGACCGGTAGGATGGTCTCGGAGGGCACGGCGAAGCCGAGGTCGCCGCCGGCGGTGACGCCGCGGGTGTTCACGCCGATGATCTGCCCGTCAGTGTTCACCAGCGGCCCGCCGGAGTTGCCGGGGGAAATCGAGGCGTCGGTCTGCAGCCAGATGGAGTATTCCGATGTCGACGGCAGGTAGCGCTTGGTGCAGGAAATGATGCCAAGCGAGACCGAGCGGGAGAGACCCCACGGGGCACCCATGGCCATGACGAAGTCCCCCTCCTGCAGCTTCGCGGAATCGCCGATGTGGGCGTAGGGAAAGGGCGAAGAGCGGGGATTCGCCGGCTTGCCGGAGGGATCGAGAAGCTGGAGCAGCGCCAGGTCGGTGTCTTTGTCGGAGCCCAGGACTTTGGCGGAAAAGGCCCGGCCATCATAAAGCAGACAGCGGAGTTCGACGGCTTTGTCGATCACATGCCAGTTGGTGAGGACCTGCCCCTCGGGCGAGATGATCGCACCCGAGCCGGCCACTTCTCGGTTCGATTTTTCCCCGGAGGTGAGGTCCTGCTGAACGCACTTGATGAAAACCACCGCCGGGAAAACCTGGGCCTTGGCACCGTTGATGATTTTGCGGAAGTCCTGCTCGGACCCGGTGTCGGCAGTCGCCAGAAGCGTGCGCGCACTGGAAGAGGCGTGCGGAGGTGCGGAAGATTGCGGCTGGGTGGACGTGCAGGCAGGCAGTAACAGGGCAAGGAGTAGAACTTTGCGCATCAGGGTTCCTTTAGTGGGATAGAGGGAGCGTAGCGGGCCGGACCCAAAATTGCCAAAGCACAAAAAGACAAACTGCAGCGAGGGCTCCGTCGAGCGGCGATGGCGCGGAACAAGGGACGTTGGCCACAGGCGTGAAGGCGTTGGGCTTGCGTTCGGGGGCGAGCGGCTCGTAGATTGGTGCAGATGAGCGGAAAACTGGCACAGGAAATTGGCCGCGTCAGGCCCTTCGACTGCCTCGAGCAGGAGGTCTTCCTCAACGTCCTGCGCACCGCCGATCATTTGCTCCGCGGCCTGGAAGAGATGCTCAAGCCCCACGGCCTCTCGCATGTCCAGTACAACGTCCTGCGCATTCTCCGCGGCGCTGGCGACGCCGGCATCGCCTGCAAAGACGTCGGGGAGCAGATGATCACCCGCGACCCCGACATCACCCGCCTGCTGGACCGCCTGGAAACCCGCGGCCTGCTGACCCGCACGCGCGACACCCGCGATCGCCGCGTCGTCGCCTCACGCATCACCGGCGCGGGGCTGAAGCTGCTGTCCCAGCTCGATGAACCCCTCCTCGCGTTCCACCGCAGCCAGCTGGCGCGGGTGGCGCCTGAGCAGTTACAAAACGCTGTCGAGCTGCTGGAGGCCCTGCGGGGCGGAGCGGCGGATGACGCGGTATGTCCGGAGGCGGCGGCCGGCTGACCCCAGGAACGCATGCGCGCGGGCTTGTGGGGGATCTTTGCAGAGGCGGGCCCCGTTTGCCGATGAACTCTCATTCCAGGGCCAGACCGCGGCCAGAGCCCCGGGCGGCCACTTTGGCTTAATCGTGAAAAGCCGGTTAAATTGGGTAAGGTGAAATGCGGCGACGTCCGCAGACTGTTCATACGGAGATGACGATGAAGCTTTCAGCAACGGTGGCAGTGATGTGCGTCGGCGGGGCAATGCTCCTTGGCGGGTGCGAGACCACCCACGAATCGATGCGCCCCGACATGGACCGCGTCGTGCAGGGCGAACATGGGCTGCAATCCGCCGACCTGCGGCAGATGACCAGCCGGCTCGCCCCCGACCTCCTGGCCATCCCCGCCATCGTCCAGAGTCCCTATCGCGCGATCGTCGTCGTCAAAGGCGTCGAAAACAAGACCGAAGACATGCCCGGCCGCAACATGGATATCTACACCGCACGCCTGCAGGGATTGCTGGCCCAACAGGGCGGCGACCGCATCCAGTTTGTCGATGAACGCGCCCACCTCGAACAGCTTCAGGCCCAGGAACTCAATC
>CALCHA010000683.1 GCA_937901265.1 uncultured Phycisphaerales bacterium | reverse complement strand
CCCGCACCTTTCGAACTTCCAACGCCCGCTTGGAGTTTTCCCCGGTAACCGCTATCCCGCTCGACTCGCAACACCGGGCCGGGGTCCAAGTGGCGTCTCACGCCCCCCTGAGAGCTCCCAATGGAAGTCACGCCGCGTTATGGCACGCTTCCCGGTGAACCACAGGAGGCACGCTCGTGCCAAAGATGAAAACCCACAAGGGCATCAAAAAGCGCGTCAAGGTGACCGCCCGGGGAAAGGTCAAGTTCCACAAGCACAACAAGGGACACCTCCAGTCCAACAAGTCGGGCAATCGCCGCCGCCGCCTCCGCGCCACCAAGTCCCTCACCGGACCCTTCGCCGCCAAGATGATCATCCTGCTCGGACCGGGCGCCCGCTAATCCCCGCAACCCGCAACCCCTCCCTCGTTGTGTCTGATTACTGAACACTGGCCTTCCTGATTCCGGCCACTGACCCTGGAGATAACCATGCCTCGCGTCCGCGTCGGCTCTGCCCGTAAGAAACGTCACAAGCGCCTCCTTGAACGTGCCAAAGGCTTCGTTGGTGGTCGCTCCAAGCTCTACAAAACCGCCCACGAGACCCTGCTCCGCGCCGGCAACCATCGCTTCAACGACCGCAAGCTCAAGAAGCGTGAATACCGCGCCCTCTGGATCACGCGCCTCTCCGCCGCCGCCCAGACCCGCGGCCTGCGCTACTCCCAGCTCATTAACGGCTTGCTCAAGGCCAACATCACGCTGAACCGCAAAGCGCTTTCGGAAATCGCGATTGCTGATCCCGCCGCCTTCGACCAGATCGTCGCCCAGGCCAAGACAGCCCTCGACATCAAGTAAAGCTCGTCGCGACAAAAAAGAAAAAAGCCCGGGTTTCTCCCACGAGAACCCGGGCTTTTTTCATAGTTACAGTCGCTTCCATCGACCCGCCCCATAGACGGCGGGCCTCCCGCCCGCACGCCCCCACGTACCGCGGGCATCCCACCCGCCCAGCGGCCGCAGCCGATTGGCCCCGCTCCCCACCCCTCATCCCACCGTCACCCGGGCTGCCTTGCCACGCTCGGTAATTTCATAGGTCACGCGCTCCCCGCTGCGCGTCTCGCTTACCAGGTCCTTGTCGAGGAGTTCGCCCAGGACGGCTTCCAGTTCCCCCTCTGTCAGGTTGGGAAACTCCAGGCCAATTCGCCGCGCCGCGAAACTCCCGCTATCCATCACGCGGCATCGCCCCAGCACGCGCGCCGCGATGCTGCTCAAGGATACGGCCTTCACCACCACGGCTGCCACGCGCTTCTTCCCGGTCGTCGCTTTTGCTGCGCTCATCCAAGTGCTCCTGCGTCACGTCCACGGCCGGTCGCCCCGTGCGGGCACCGTACCGCTTGAATCCGCGACAAGCCACTCGCCTGCCGCCTAAAAGGTAACCCCCACCCCCTCCAGGCGAACCCCCCACCCCCCCAGGCGTCAATGCGTCGCCTGTTTCGATCGCTTCGCGTTTCCACGCCACGGATTCGCTGGCCCATGCGGCTTGCCGCCATGAAAACGAGGTCCCGGCGTTCCGCCGCTTCGTCCCGGTCCGCCCTGACGCCCATGGCCCAAAAAGCCCGAGCGCGCCGGCTTGCCCTGCACGATTCCCTGGGGCTTGGGCGGCTCTTTGGAATAATCAAAATCAGCGACCGTCACCCGATCGAGCTTTTTGCCCAGGACCCGCTCAATCAGCCGCAGATGCCCGTTTTCGTCCGGCGAGACAAACGTAAACGCATCGCCCGTCGCGGCCGCACGACCCGTGCGGCCGACGCGGTGGATGTAATCCTCCGCGGCCGGCGGGCAGTCAATGTTGATCACGTGGGAAACGTCCGCCACGTCGATGCCCCGCGCTGCGACATCCGTCGCCACGAGCACCCGGGTGTGGCCGCGTTTGAAGCCCTCGAGCGCCCGCTGCCGCTGTACCTGGCTGCGATCTCCATGGATTGCCGCGCAGGAAATGTTCGCCGCCATCAGGTTCTTCGTCAGCCGGTCGGCCCGCGCCTTGGTCCGCACAAAACAAATCACCGATTCGAGCCCTTCATCCTCCAGCAGCCGCACCAGCAGCCCGCTCTTGAGATGATGCGGAACCGGGTAAATCGCCTGGCGGATCCCCGCCGCCGGAGCCGCCTTCACCGCTTTGTCGATGACCACTGGATCACGCATGAATTCCTTGGACAACTGCCGGATTTCTCCCGGCATCGTGGCCGAGAAGAGGAGTGTCTGCCGGCCTGCCGGCACGCTGCTCAAAATCTTGCGGATGTCGGGGAGGAAGCCCATGTCCAGCATGCGGTCGCCCTCATCGAGGATCACCGTATCCACGCTGTCGAGCTTGCCGTAGGGCTGCCGAAGATGATCCAGCAAACGTCCCGGCGTGCAGACGAGCACGTTCACGCCGCTGCGAATGGCGCGGATCTGCGGCCCCATGGCCACCCCACCATAAATTGCCGCCGCCGTCACCCCGGAGCGCCCCGCCAGCTTGCCCACTTGTTCAAAAATCTGTGCCGCCAGCTCGCGCGTCGGCGTCAACACGACCACCCGCGTGCGATTCCCGGGCTTCCCCGCACTGAGCATGCGGTGCAACACGGGCAACAAGAATGCCGCCGTCTTGCCCGATCCGGTCGAAGCACTCGCCAGCAAATCCTTCCCCTCCATCCCCACCGGGATCGCCTCGGCCTGGATGGGCGTCGGCTCCTTAAGCCCCATCGCTTCAACCGCGCGCAGCAACTCACTCTGTAAACCAAAAATCTCGAAACCCATGTGTCTCCATCAGGGATACGCAATCACGTCGGTACATGCCGCCGGAAAAGCTCATCTTTCCAGCAATAGCAACTCACCATGAATGACCGTCGCGGGAACGTTAGACTGGCCAGTATACCAGAGCGTCCCGCGCGATTCACGAACATTCCTCTCTATTTTCGTTCACGGCTCTTTTACCTGGCTGTCCTCTGCAGCAAATTCCCCGCGTTCCGGATGGCGTTCAGTCGCCACCTCATCTGGCTCTTGACGCTAAAAACGGCCCTTCAGTCGTGCTGTGCAGATTTTCTCTTTGCGTTTTGCCGTTTCCCGCCATATGGTTGCCGCATGCAATCATTGCCCTCCACAACTACCGCCTGCGCCGCCAGCCTCCTCCAGACGGTTCCGGAACTCCTCTGGTACATCCGTCGCCACATGCGGCGTCACCGCAGCGGCCTTTCCGTCCCACAGTTTCGCGTGCTCCTGCAGATTCAATCCAACCCCCACATTTCCCTCTCCGCCGTGGCCGAACACCTCGGGGCCTCCCTGCCCACGGCTTCCCGCATGGTCGCCAACCTCGTGAATAAGAATTTTCTTTCCCGGGCCGAAACACCCGCCGACCGCCGCCAGGTCGCACTGGCTCTTACTCCGAGCGGCAAATCGATTGTGGACGCCGCACGCCGTGCGTCCATCACGCAGATGGAGCGCGAACTCCGCCCTCTCTCGCCGAAAGACCGCGACACCGTCTGCCACGCGATGGCCATCCTCGCCGGCTTTGTCCGCAGCGCCCGCGCCCCCGAAATTCCCGCCACCCAGCAACTTCCCCCGACCGATCGCAAAGTCCCCCGTCCCCGCCCTGCCGCTGACCTGCACCCTACCTGAGGCTCCCCCATGTGGATCGTCAAGCTCGCTCTCCGTCGCCCCTACACCTTCGTCGTCGCTTCCCTCCTCATCGCCATCCTTGGCCTGCTCTTCATCGTCGGGCCGGCCTCGATCGCGATGCCCGTCGACATCTTTCCCGACATCGATATCCCCGTCATCGCCGTGGCTTTCAATTACACCGGCATGGCCCCGCAGGACATGGAACTTCGCATCGTCGGCCCCTATGAACGCATCCTGACCACCACCGTCTCCGATATTGAGCACACCGAATCGCAATCCCTCAACGGCATCGGCGTCATCAAAATCTACTTCCAGAAAAATGCCAAAATCGACCAGGCGCTCTCCCAGGTCGCTGCCATTTCCCAGACCGCCATCCGCTCCATGCCAACAGGCACGCAGCCCCCGCTGATCATCCAGTACAACGCCGCGGACGTCCCGATCATCCAGCTCTCGCTCTCCTCCGACACCCTCCCTGAAAACCAGCTCTTCGACCTCGCGATTAATCAGCTCCGCCCGCAGCTCATCACCGTCCCCGGCCTCGAATCCCCTTACCCCTACGGCGGCAAGCAACGCCAGATCGTCGTCGACCTCGACCCTCAACGCATGTACGCCCATGGCGTGTCCCCCTCCGACGTCTCCGCTGCCATCAATAACCAGAACCTCATCCTCCCCGCCGGCGCCATCAAAATCGGCAACCAGGAGGATCAGGTCCACATCAACTCCTCCCCCGCCGCCGTCGCCGATCTCAACAACCTTCCGATCAAATCCTCGGGCAACACCACCACCTGCATCAAGGACGTCGCCTCCGTCCGCGATGGCTTCATCACCCAGACCAACATCGTCCACACCAACGGCAAGCGCGGCGTGCTCATCTCCATCCTCAAGCATGGCAACGCCTCCACCCTTTCGGTTGTGGACGACGTCCTCGCACGCCTCCCCGAAATCCGCAAATCCCTGCCGCCCGATCTCACCATCACCCCGATGTTCGATCAGTCCCTGTTCGTTCGCGCGTCGGTCATCGGCGTCGTCAAGGAAGGAGCCATCGCCGCGCTCCTCACGGCCCTCATGATCCTGCTGTTTCTGGGCTCGTGGCGCTCGACGCTCATCGTCATGGTCTCCATCCCCCTCTCCATTCTCGTGTCGATCATCGTCCTGGCCCTGCTCGGACATACCCTCAACGTCATGACCCTGGGCGGCATGGCGCTCGCGGTCGGCATCCTGGTCGACGATGCCACCGTCGCCATCGAGAATATCCACCGCAACCTGCACATGCGCAAAACCCTCATTCAGGCCATCCTGGATGGCTCCGCGCAAATCGCCGTCCCGGCCTTCGTCTCCACCCTGTGCATCTGCATCGTCTTCGTCCCCGTCGTCTTCATCACCGGCGCCGCCAAGTACCTCTTCACCCCCCTCGCCGAAGCCGTCGTCTTCGCCATGCTCACCTCCTACGTTCTCTCGCGCACGCTCGTGCCTACCATGATCAACTACCTCCTTCCCGCTGAGGTCGGCATGTATGGCGGGGCTCAGGAGGCCAGCTTTCCCACGCTCGGTTACGCCCCGGACCAACGCCGCGGCCGCCTCGGCCTGGTCATTTTCCTCGGCATCGTCATCGCCCTGCTGGTCGCCTTCCTGGCCCTGGCCTTCAGCCCCCTCGCGCCCACCCTGGGCGTTGGTGCCCTCAAGCCTTTCGTGTTCTCCCACGCCACCCTCCTGCTTCAAGCCCTTCTCACCATCGCCGCCATCATCTGCTGTTGCTGGCTGGTGGGGGCCCTTCACCTCATCCAGATCGTCCATGGCGGGTTCAACTTCCTCTTCGAAAAGTTCCGCCGCGTGTATGGCGGTTTCCTCTCCTTCGCCCTGGATCACAAACTCCTCACCACCGCCGCCTTTGTCCTGCTCGTCGTCGCCTCCCTCCCCCTCTTCTTCTTCATCGGCCAGGATTTCTTCCCGAACGTTGACGCCGGCCAGCTCCGCCTGCACGTCCGCGCCGCCCCGGGCACCCGCATCGAGGAAACCGAAAACCGCTTCGCCCGCGTCGAAGATGAAATCCGCAACGTCATCCCGCCCAAAGACCTGGGCACCCTCCTGGACAACATGGGCATCCCCAACTCCTCCATCAACCTCTCCCTTTCCGACGGCTCGGTCATGTCTCCCGCGGATGGAGAAATCCTCATCGCCCTCAACCAGGGCCACGCGCCCACCGCAGAGTACCAACGCACCCTCCGCAAGGATCTGGCTCAGAAATTCCCCGACCTCACTTTCTTCTTCGCGCCTTCCGACATCGTCACCCAGGTCCTCAATTTCGGCATCTCGGCCCCCGTCGACGTGCAGGTCACCGGAAGCCGCGCTCATAACGACCAGGACCTTCAGATCGCGCGCGACATCGAGCAGGATCTCCGCAAAATCCCTGGTGCCGTCGATATCCGCCTCGCGCAAGTCCCCAAGACCCCGGACATCCAGATCAACGTCGACCGCACCCTCGCCTCCCAGCTCGGCGTCACCCAACGCGATGTCGCCTCCGACCTGCTCGTCTCCCTTTCCTCCTCCAACCAGGTCGCCCCGAACTTCTGGCTCAATCCCCAGAACGGCATCAACTACTCCATCTACGTTCAGACCCCCCAGTACCACATGGACACCCTCAACGACCTCGAAAATACTCCCATCGTCCCCACCTCCGGCCCGGTCAACTCCGACACCCTCCAGCTCCTCTCGAACCTCGCCACCATCTCCCGCGGCTACACCCCCACCAACATCACGCACTACAACCCCTCACCGGTCTACGACGTGTTGCTGGGGGCGCAGGGCCGCGACCTTGGCGCCGTCGCCGCTGATATCCGCAAAGTCGTCGCCGACCACAGCAACAACCTTCCCCCCGGCACGCACATCCTGCTGCGGGGCCAGGTCCAGTCCATGACGGAGTCCTTCACCGCACTGGCGTTGGGCCTCATCTTCGCGGTCCTTCTTGTTTACCTGCTCATGGTCATCAACTTTCAGTCCTGGCTCGACCCCCTCATCATTCTTATGGCGCTTCCCGGGGCCCTCGCCGGCATCCTCTGGATGCTCTGGGCCACGCAAACGACGCTCTCGGTGCCAGCGCTCATGGGCGCGATCATGTCCATCGGCGTCGCCACCGCCAACTCCATCCTTCTCATCACCTTCGCCAACGACCAGCGCGATCCCCACGGTCCCAACTTGAACGCTCACGACGCCGCCCTCGCCGCAGGACTCACCCGCCTCCGCCCCGTCATGATGACCGCACTCGCCATGATCATCGGCATGCTCCCGATGGCTCTGGGTCTGGGTGAGGGGGGCGAGCAGAACGCTCCGCTCGGCCGCGCTGTCATCGGCGGCCTTTCGCTCGCCACCTTCGCTACCCTCCTCTTTGTCCCCGTTGTTTATGCCGCTCTCCGCAAAAAACCGCGACTCGCCATCGCTCATGAGGACCTTCTGCAATGAGTAGCACGCTTCCGCCGCAGCACAATCCCCCGCTCCCTCTGCCCGCTCAGGGCATGCCTCTCCACGCGCCGGACGCCCCCGCGCATCAGGAGCTCGACGACCTTCCCCGAAACCTGAAAAAGCCCCACTTCCTCACCGTCATTGTGGTCGCCCTTCTCTTCCTGTGCCTCCTTGCGGGGCTCTTTGCCGTGGGCTGGTTCCCCCACGAAAAAACCATCAAGAGGGCCAAAGCCGATGCTGCGGAAGCTGCCGACGACACCCTCACGGTCGCCGTCACGAACCCGCACCGCGCCGTCGCCGAGCGCGAGGTCGTCCTTCCCGCCACCATCCGTCCCAACCAGGACACGCTTATTTATCCGCGCGCCGCCGGCTACCTGAAAAAGATTTACGTCGATATCCAGGACCACGTCAAAGAGGGCCAGCTCCTTGCCGAAATTGACGCCCCCGAAGTCGATGCCCAGCTGCTTCAGGCCAAGGCGTCGGTGGCCCAGGAACTCGCCAACGTCACCAAGGCCGACGCCGACCTCGCGCTGACGCAGCGCAACCTCGAACGCCTTCAGTCGGTGAAGTCGGAAGTCACCCATCAGGAACTCGACACCTCCACGACCATGAGGGACCAGGCCACCGCCGCCGTCCAACAGGCCAAGGCCAATGTCGCCGCGGCTCAGGCCGACGTTCAACGACTCGAAACCCTCCAATCTTTCGAAAAAGTCACCGCGCCCTTCGACGGCACCATCACCGCCCGCAACTTCGACGTCGGGGCACTGCTCACCCCCAACGGCAGCGGCACCCGCGAACTCTTCCGCCTGCAGCAGTCCACCACTCTCCGCGTCTTCGTCTCCGTCCCGCAGGCATACGCCACCAGCATCAACACGGCGCTTCCTGTTCTGCTCAACGTCCGCAACTTCCCCAACCGCACCTTCCAGGGCACCGTCGCACGAACCGCCGCCTCCATTGATCCCAACACCCGCACCATGTCCTTCGAACTTCGCTTCCCCAACCCCGACGGCATCCTCGTTCCCGGCATGTTCGCCGAGGCGCATCTGGCCCTGTCCAGCCCGCCGACCGCCCTCCTCGTTCCCGTCTCCGCCATGCTGTTCAACGCCTCGGGAACCTCCGTGGCCCTCGTCACCGATGGCAAAATCCACTTCCAGCATATCGCCGTCGACAAGGACCTCGGCAACGAACTCGAAGTCACCAGCGGCTTGTCGCTCACCGACCAAATCGTCGTCAACCCCGGCGAACGCCTCACCGAAGGCACGCCGGTCTCGGTGGCCCCGCAATCTCCGCTCGCCACCGCGAAACAATAGTGAAAAAATAATTGTGCGAGGAATCGCAAGGCCAGGAGGCCCCGCGCCTCGGCATTGCACCCTCCTCGCCGCCCCCCGTAAACTTCCCTCTCCTTCTTCGTGATCTTTCTCCTTCGCAGCTTCGTGCTGCATCCGATCCCCAACCTCCCTCCCGCGGAGCATCTCATGAACCTCGACCAACTCCTCACCGACGCCCACACTGACCTCGCCGCGGCTGCCTCCGCGCCGGCTCTCGAAGCGTTCCGCATCAAATACCTCGGGGCCAAGGGGCTCCTCAAGGATGCCGCCGACTTTCTCAAAACCCTCCCCGGCCCGGACAAGCGGGCTTTTGGCCAGCGCATGAACGAGGTCAAAAACCAGCTCACCGCCGCCTATGAAGAAAAAAAATCCGCGGCCCCCGCCGCCCCATCGACGGTCGCCGGCATCGACATCACCGAGCCCGGACGCCTCGCTTTCGCCGACTATCGTCCCGGCTCGCTGCACATCATCACCCAGACCATCAACGAACTTGTCGCACTGTTCGCGCGGATGGGCTTCTCCGTCGCCGAAGGGCCCGAAGTGGAAGACGACTTCCACAACTTCGAAGCGCTCAACATTCCCAAGATCCACCCCGCCCGCGACCCGCTCGACAACTTCTATCTCGACCGCACGCGCGGTGGGGGGGCACAACCGCTCCCTTGCACCCCCGCCCCCTTCATGCTCCGCTCCCAGACCTCCTCGGTGCAGATCCGCATCATGGAAACCCAAAAGCCGCCCATCCGTATCGTCGCTCCCGGCCGCGTTTACCGGCCCGACACGGTCGACGCCACCCACCTCTTCCAGTTCCACCAGCTCGAAGCCCTGGTCGTCGACAAAGGCATCTCCATGGTCGACCTCAAAACCGCTATCGACCAGTTCGCCAAGGCGTATTTTGGCCACGACGTCCAGACCCGCATGCGCCCCTCCTTTTTCCCCTTCACCGAGCCCTCCGCCGAGGTGGACGTGCTCGTCCCACTGGCCGACGGCACTTCGCGCTGGATGGAAATCGGCGGCTGCGGGATGGTTGACCCCAACGTCTTCAAGGCCGTCAACATCGACCCGGAGGTCTACACGGGCTGGGCCTTCGGCTTTGGCATCGAGCGGCTGATCATGCGCAAGCACCACATCGTCAACTCCAGCAACGAGCCGGACATCCGCACGCTGGTCGAAAACGACCTGCGGTTTCTGAAGCAGTTTTGACCCCCGCTTCCCCCCACATTGACGCCGCCGCCCCGCCCCTCGATCATGGCTCCATGGAAACTCCAGAACACCTCTTCCGCGACTTTCTCCGCGCGAGAAAGCTCAAGTACACCACCGAGCGCCTCGCCATCCTCAAGGCCGTGCAGAAATTTGGCCGGCCCTTCGAAGCGGAAGAGCTCCTCCTCACGCTCCGCGAGTCTGAGTATCGCATCTCCAAGGCCACAATTTATCGCACGCTCAAGCACCTGCTCGACGCCGGGCTCATCCGCCAGGCCCACTTCGGCGACGGCAAACAAGCCCACTATGACTTTGTCGACGCCGCCGACGCCCATGACCACCTGCTCGATCTGGAGACCGGGAAAATCATCCCGTTCTCGAATGAGAAAATCTCGCAGCTCAGCCAGGACATCGCGAAAAAATTAGGGTTCTCTGCCGTGTATCACCGCTTCCAGATCGTCGCCCGGAAAATCCCGCCCACCCCCCGCGCCCCTCTCCCATACATCATCCCCCGACCCCCCCAGCCCGCCCCGATCAATATCAGCACCAGGCGGCAA
>CALCHA010000682.1 GCA_937901265.1 uncultured Phycisphaerales bacterium | reverse complement strand
GCCGACCGCATCGGGGTGATGCGCGACGGCAAGGTGGTTGTCACCGACGCGGCTGATGCTTTCGATCGCGACCGGCTGGTGACGGCAATGGGAGGAGCGGAAGCGCGCCAGAAGATCGCCGCTGAAGTCGCTGCCGCCAAGCCCGGCGCCAGTCCGCTGCGGGTCCGGGCGCGGCCCACAGCGCAAAAGGACGGAACCGACCTCGTCGCCTGCGCCGGCGAATACCCGCCCTACAAGCTTTCCGACCCCGCCCCCAAAGGCGAAGACCATTCCGCCAACGACCTCTATGCCCTCGGCAGCATCTTCTATCAGCTCATCGAGCACCGCGACTACGACCCCCTCACCCCCCTCATCCCCACCGCCCGTTGGGACCGCTTCGGCCCAAAACGCGACAAATGGATGCACTTCATCAGCCTCCTGCTCAACCCCAATGGCTGGCATGATCCCCTCCCACGCGTCATCCGCGAATCCCAACGCCTCAAGCCCGGCACCCCCGTCCGCAATGCCGCCCTCGCCTTCATCACCCTCCTCGTCCTCGCTGGCGGCGCCGTCGGCATCTACTTCCTGCTCCCGACGATCATGCACAAGCTCCACCCCAACAACACCCCGCTCGCCGGCAACACCGGCAGCTCCGCCGGCACCAATGCCGCGGGCAACACCAACACCGTCAACACCGCCGACCTCGGTGCCAAGGCCGCCTACGAAACCGCCGTCGCCCGCTATCAGGATGTCAGCACCCGGCTTCGCGCCATCATCACGCCCTCGAAATTCCCGCATACCAAGGCCCGCGCGCTGGCCCGCGAGGCCCGCGACCTGCTCCCTGACCAGGCGACCCTGCTGACCGCTCCCGCCGCCATCCGCGCCGCCGCCGACGCCTACAACAAGGCCTCCGACAAATACGATCAGGCCGTCCTCATCGCCACCACCGAAGAAGCCGCCTTCACCTCCACCGAAAAATCCGCCCTCGAAACCTTCGCCGCTTCCAAGAGCGAGTTCGACGCAGCCAAGACCGCCTGGGATGAAACCCTCGCCAAGCTCAACCCCCGCTTCCCGCACCCCCGCTCCACCGCCCTGGCCGCCTCAATCCAGCCGCCCGACAACGCGCCGCCGAACGACCCGGTCGCCATCCGCAACGCCGCCATCGCCTTCCATGCCTCCGCCGAAACCCTCAAGCAGGCCGTCGCCGCCGCCCATCAGGAAGAGGACGCCGCCACCACCCTCGACACCGTCCGCACCGCCTTCGATCAGGCCCGTGCCAAGTATCAGGCCATCAACGACAAATACGAACTCGCCGCCAAGAGCGCCACCTTCGATCTCAAGCGGCCACAGGCACTGGTCGACGAGGCCCGCAACCAGATCCCCGACCAGATCATCCTTTCCGAGGCCAACCCCGACTCCTATCGCGCCGCCACCGACAAATACGAAACCGCCACCGTCGCGATCACCCACGCCCTGCAACTGCTCGAAGACGCCCGCACCGCCGGTGCCCAGACCTCCGCCGACGTCTCGCTCAACGTCGCCAAAGCCAACGAGGCCCTCCGCAAGGGAGACTCCGCCGCCGCCCTCGACTGGTACAAGAACGCCGCCAACCTCAACTACGCCCCCGCCATGGTGCAGGTCGGCCTCCTCTACGAAACCGGCCAGGCCGGACAACGCGACTACGCCCAGGCCGCCCGCTGGTACAAACAAGCCGCCGACCTCAACGATGCCTCCGGCCTCGCCAACCTCGCCCTCCTCTACGAGTCCGGCCGCGGCGTCGACAAAGACCCCGACAAAGCCGCCTCCCTCTTCCGCAAAGCCGCTGAACTCAAAGACCCCCAGGCCATGCTCCATCTCGGGCACCTCTACGAAAATGGCACCGGCGTCGACCGCAACTACGACCTCGCCAAATCCTGGTACGAAAAAGTCGCCGCCACCACCTCCTCCTCCGCCCCCATCGCCATGTTCGACCTCGGCGTCCTCTACTACAACGGCAAAGGCGTGACCCTCAATTACGAAACCGCCCTCGCCTGGTTTACAAAATCCGCCGACGCCCACTATGCCCCCGCCATGAACGCCATCGGCAACCTCTACGACAACGCCTCCTGGAAGCCCGACCCCGCGCAGGCACTCTCCTGGTACAAAAAGTCCGCCGAGGCCGGATACGCCCCCGCCATGTGCAACGTCGGCGCCTTCTACGACAACGGCAAAGGCGTCCCTCTCGACCACGGCGAGGCCTTGAAGTGGTTCCAAAAAGCCGCCGCCCTGGACAATGGCATGGCCATGCTCAACCTCGCCATCCTCTACGAAACCGGCCGCGGCGTGGACAAAAACATCAACCTCTCCCTCGACTGGTACCGCAAGGCCGCCAAATCCTCCGACCCCACCGCCAACAACGCCGCCCGCGACCGCCTCGGCCAACTCGGCTTCCCCGTCGGCGACTAAGCCCCCTTTTTCCGGCCGCCCCCTCTCCCCCTCAACCCCCGCACGCTTCCTCCCGATGTTGCTCATACGCCTGCATCCGGAGCTGCCGCAATGCCCATCCCCTCGGTCCTCACCATCCTTCGCGCCGTCAAAGACCGCGGGTCCATCTCGCGCACCGATCTCCAGCACCTTACCGGACTCTCCTGGGGAACCATCACCAACACCACCCGCGACCTGCTCCAACGCCGCCTCATCCGCGAAGAAGGCTCTACCGCCACCAAGGCCGGGCGAAAGCCTGTCCGTCTCGCCCTCAATCGCCTCTCCCACTGCCTCTGGGGCCTCCACCTCAGCCCCGCGCGCCTCCGCCTCGTCGCCCTCAACCTCACCGGCGACACCCTCGCCGCGCAAGACCTCCCCCTCACCCCCGAGACCGCCCCCGCCGACCTCCTCCACCAGGCCGCCGCAACCCTGAAAACGCTGGCCGCCAGCCCCGCACTCGCTGGCCGCACCTGCTTGGGCATCGGCGTCGCCCTCCCCGGCGTCATCGACCACGCCCACGGCCTCCTGCGCCACGCCCCCGGCCTGCCCGCCTGGAAAAATGTCCCCGTCCGCACCCTCCTTCACGCCGCCGCCGGACTTCCCGTTCACATCGAACGCATCGCCAACTGCATCGCGCTCGCCGAACGCTGGTTCGGTGCCGCCGGCGATACGGAAAACCTCCTCTGCCTCCACCTCGACCACGACATCGACCTGGGCCTTCTCCTCGGCGGCCAGATCTTCCGCGGCACCCACAACCTCGCTGGCAACGTCGCCACCCTCCCCCTTTCCGCCAACATCACCCTCCACAGCCTCTGCTCGCCGCTGCTTTCCCCGCCAACCGACAACCCGCGGCCCTCCGCGGACGCCCTGGCCACCGCACTTTGTCAGACCCTCCACATCACCGTGGGACTCTTTGACCCGCAGGCCATCCTCCTCACCGGCATCCTGGCGGAGACCTACCCACAGCTGCTGATTTCCGCCAACGACGCCCTCGAAGCGGCCCACCGTGCCGGCCACAATGCCGAATTGCTGACGCCCAGGGTCCTCACCGATGCACCCGCCGCAGGGGCCTGCGGGATGATTCTGGACGCCGCATTCGATGCCCTGCCGTTCCTTACCCACTCACGTATCACGGTTTAGAAGATAACCCCCGGACGAGGGTCAGGGTTGGCCGCTGCGGGGGCCGGGGGCGCTTCGCACACGGGTATTCTTTTTGCTCAAGCAGCGCTACGGAAGAAGAAGGGCCGCCGTGAGCACCCGCACAGCCATGCAGCTCACGAGGCCGGGCTTTTTCTGTGGATGTTTTACACCATCGATCGTCCTGATGATGCCATTTTGCCTCATCCGCTGCACTGCGCGCGGAGGCCGAATAACGCAGTTGCCTCATCGGTGTCCGAGACGTACCTGCGGCGTGGCGGAACTTCCGCCCCCGCCCCTCATCGAAAGGAGTGCCGACCCCGACGTTCCGTGCCTAAACAAATTTACTGCAGGCATTTACGTCGTTGTAAGGGAAAAGAGCGATCAAACCTTCATCAAAAGTTTCCTGGCAGGGCCGCCCACGGGCCGCCCGCCGATCCCTTGGCACGAGCTGCCCGCGGACACCAGGAATCTTAGAAATGCATAAAGGGCGACCGGTCTCACCGGCTCGCCCTTTAATGTTTTGCATCCAGTATTTTCTTAAACGTGAGAAAATATTTTCCTTCGCGATCGTGATAAGTTCCGCTCGCGGGCCATTGTCCGATAAATCGCGGCCGCGTGCGCCCAGGCCTCTGGTCCCACGCCTTTTGACGGCGAACGTGTTTGCGGGTAGTCTTTCCCTGACGGACGTTGCCGGAATGCAACACGTGGAAGGGGTTTTTGTGGCGCATGTGGTCGCAAAGATGCACCCTGATGGAGTCACCTTGTCGCACGTGTCGTGCCCTTCGGTACCGCTGACCGATAGTAATGGCCGGGGCAGTATAAACCACTCCCCGGCAGAGGCATTTTTATCACTGTGCACGTTCTTAACCCCCTTCGGCACGCCGGTTGTTAACAGGTATCTCGGCTGTGTGGGGTTTTTACAAACTTCCTTTTTAGGAGACAACATGTCGTACGTTAAATTGGCACTCGGTGTCGTGGGGGCGCTGGGAATGGCTGCTCTTTCGCAGCAAGCTCAGGCCACCACGCTCGCTGACCTGATGGCTGCCGGGACCCCCGTCGTCCGCGGCAACGTCGTGTACAGCAACTTCACCGACAACGCCGGTGGGTCCAGTGGCGCCGCTCTTCCGGGCTCCGCCATCACGGTGAACTTCTCTGATCCCGCTGGCGTGAGCTTCTCGGGCAACTGGAACACCCTCGCCCCGGGCGCCAATCACACCGCGATCGGTTACACCATCACCACCACCAACGGCGTCACCCTCACCGGTGGGCAGTTGTTCATGGCTGGCCAGGTCGTCAGTGGTTCGGGCGCTGCGTTTGTCGGCGAAACCCTCACCGACGTGACCAACAGCAAGAACTACAGCATGCAGGTCTACTACGATGGCCCCAATGGCCAGGCCGACAACCTGCGTGATTCGATCACCATCGATCCCGCCTCGACCCAGCTCAACATCATCAAGTCGATCGATGTCGCCGCTGGCGCCAATGGCTTCGCGGCCATCAACTTCGTCGAGAACACCTTCACCACCGGCACCGGTGGTGGCGGCGCCCAGCCGGGCGTGCCGGAACCGATGACCCTCGCGCTTCTGCCCCTGGCCCTCGCGGGTCTGGGTCTGCGGAAGAAGCTCAAGCGCTAAGTGATTAGCCACTGAGCACCTACGTCCGCTCTTTCCCGGGCGGTCTCGCCGACAAACGGTGAGGCCGCCCTGGTTTTTTTGCTTTTGATTTTGCAACCCGTGCGCCCAATGTTCTGTATCGGATGCGGCCTCCGCGGCCCCGCGATCGCATGCCGCCCGTGCGGCCGACCGATAGAGGAAAGGCGTATCCGAAGACAGATTTTTGCAACAGTGTCGCTCGCTCGTGATGGATTTCTGCGACATAAAGGGGCCCGGGGCATCCGATCCTGCCTCCCTGTCGCGGGTGAGTTTACGGGTCCCCCCTACGTAAGAGGCGTAAACGCGGATTGCATGATTTTGGCATTATCGGCACAACCTTTGTTACACAGTCCCCTATACGTGGGGTTTTCCCTTTTTTCTTTCGTTTTGAGGAGTTTCAGATGCTTTTAAAGCGTAGCGCAATCGGATTGTGCGTTGTGGGGATCGCGGCTTTGACCGCCGGTACCGCCAAGGCCGTCAGCATGACCACCCTGCTTGCCGGTGGCCCCGATGCCATGATCGTCGTAGGCAACACGGTGTATTCCAACTTCACCTACGGCGGGACCACGCCGGCGTCCAGCGTCGTCGTGACCAGCGCGGTCGACGGCTCGGGCGTGCAGCGCCTCTCCTTCACCACCACCACCAATGGCTGGACCACCCCGACCGGCAGCTCGCAGATCGGCTATGACCTCACGGTCACCGGCAACACGATCCAGAGCGTCGGCCTGGGCTTCACCGCCACGGCCTCCGGTGGTGCGGCGGCTTACGTCGGCGAAACCATCACCGACACCGCCACCCACAAGGACTACAGCCTGCAGGTCTTCACCGACGGCACCGGTGGCCTTGCTGACAACACCACCGACTCGGTCATCATCGATCCCGCCTCCGCCACCCTCCACATCCTCAAGTCCATCGATGTGGCGACCCCGGGCGACGGCGGCACGGCGACGATCACCCTGGTCGACAACACCTACACCCAGACGCCCTCGGGCGCTCAGCCGGGTGTCCCCGAACCCATGACCCTGGCGCTTCTGCCGCTGGCCCTCGCGGGCCTGGGTCTGCGGAAGAAACTGTCTAAGTAAGACAGGCAATTGTCCAGCAATGGCGGCGGGCGTCCCATAACGGGTCGCCCGCCGTTTTTTTGCGCCCGGGCTATCGGTCCCTGACCGAAAATGATGCACCGGACCAGGCCGGTTCGCCTTCATTATCAAACCTTAAGCAGCTATCGGAGCTTGATTTGTAACAAAATCTGCCGCACGAATTTCTCCCCTTTCCCGCTGGCCCGCTCGGTGGAGCGAGGTAGATTTACGCAACTCCTGATGCAACCCCCAGGAGAGGAGAGAAAAACATGATGACCCTTCGCACCACCTTGATGGCCGCCGCAGCGGTGGCCCTGCTCGGTGCCCTGGAAACCCAGGCTCAGGCCCTCACGATGGACCAGTTGATCAGCGGTCAAACCCTGACCGCCGGCAACGCGACCTACAGCAACTTCGTCTACGCCATCAACAGCAATACCCCCGACCCCTCCCACGTCGTCGTCACCACCTCCACCGCCGGTGGCGAGTCCGACATCACCTTCTCCCTCGCGTCGGGCGTGTGGACCAACAACATGCAGTCAGTGATCAGTTACGATGTTACCTTCGCCAGCCCCATCTCCGCGGTGAGCTTGAACTTCGTCGCCTCGGGTTCCGCTGGCAACGTGGCGCTGACCGGCGAGACGGTTGACGTCCTCAACGTGCCCATCAACGACCCGCACCGTTCGCTGACGCTGATCAGCACGAACACGACGGGCGTCGTGACCGATGGCAACGGCCCGCTGATCGACGCGCTGTCGCTGCAGAATAATTTGTATGCCCCCACCAACCACATCCATGTGATCAAATCGATCGACACCGCCAACGGCGGCACGATCACCAGCGTGACCAATGGCTACGTGGCCGTTCCCGAACCGGCCTCCCTCGGGGTGCTCTCCCTGGCGGGGATGGCACTGCTGGCTCGCCGCCAGCGCGCGGCACGGTAACGAATTTTCCCCAGCGTTTCATGAAGCCCGGTACCGTTGCAGGCGGTACCGGGCTTTTTCGTTTTTTGGGTGGGGGGGCTTCAGCGATCAGTAGCTGGCCGCGACCGCCAGCGCTTCGTCCGCGTGGGCGTGCAGCGCCGTCGGGCTCGACTCGTTGGAGCCGACGCGGTATTGGCGGCGGAACGAGGTGGGGGTCTGATTCATGACCTCGCGAAAGACCGTGGTGAGGCGCACGGCCGACTCGAACCCGCAGCGGGCGGCGATCGCCGGCATCGGCAGATCGGTGTTGACGAGCAGCTCGCGGACCAGCTCCAGGCGCGTGCGCCGGATCTCTTCCAGCGGGCTGCGGCCCAGGACGCCGCGGAACTTGCGCTCGAGGGAGCGCCGCGCCACGCCGGCGGCCTTGGCGACGTCATCCACGCCAATGCGTCCGGCCGCATGGTCGCGGATGAATTTGACCGCGGCGGCCACGCCGCCGTCACCGATGGCGAGGCAATCGGAGCTGCCCCGGGTGACGATTTCCCGCGCCGGCAGCAGCATGGGCGCCAGGGCCGCGGAGCCGGGCTGCGTCATCTCCTGATGCAGCAGTCGCGCCGCCTCAAAGCCGATGCGCTCGGCGGGAACCGAGACGCTGGAGAGCTGCGGCGTCGAGAGCAGGCAGACCATCGGGTCGTTGTCCACGCCCACCACGGAGATCGCCTCGGGGACGGCGATGCCCATCTCCCGGCAGGCTTCCAGCGCCGCCCACGCAAAGCCGTCGCAGCCACAGAACAGCGCCAGTGGCCGCGGAAGCGCGGCGATCCAGCGCGCCACGTGGTCAAAACGATCCGACTCCGGAAGCTGCCGCTCCGCCAGCCACGCGCTGTAGGAGGCCAGCACCTGCCCGGCGCTATCCAGCTCCGCGCGAAACCCCGCCTCGCGCTGCTGCGAAAACGTCATCGGCGAGAAGCCGATGTACGCGAAGTGGGCGTAGCCGCGGTCGAGAAAATAGCGTGCGGTAAGGCGTCCGAGGGCGACATCATCGACGCCCACCCGCGGCACGGTCGGGTTGGATCGCTTGTTGGAAAGATTGATGGCGGGGATGCTGAGCGTTTTCAGGAGGTCGGTCATTTCCGGGGCGTACAATTGCCCAACGACGCCGGTCAGGTGATGCAGGTCGCGATCCTGGAGAAATTTTTCGGGGCGGGGGTCAAGGAAGTGGAACGTCCAGGGCTGGTTGGGCCGGGCGAAGGAGACGATGCCGCGTAACGCCGCCCGGGCGTATTCGCAGCTCATGTCCAGGGCAATTCCAATGCGCATCGAGTCCGACATGGGGGCACTCCTCACAGAAGGGCAGCTAAGATGTAGAGGCCACGCGCGAAAAAGCGCGAAAGCGGGCACGCGATCAGACGTGAAACATCATCGTGTGCGGATCAGAGCGAAGAGAGATGAAAAAAAAGCGCTCCGATATGTCCGGCATTTTTAGGCGGGGAGGTGTAAAATGCAAGTGGCCCCATTGTGTTTTCCGCCACAATTATTTCTGAGGCCGCCGCTCCATTTGTAAGTCATTGCTGATAAATGCGTTGTAATGATGATCTTGAGTATGGGTAGTTTTCCTGTAAGCTCATCGTTGGGCGGATTAACGTAAATGGTCCCTCTGCTCGGCTGGAAAACAACGCGGCCCTGCCCGACCATCGACCCGCAGGCCCCCCCCGCAGACCCTTTGTTGGAGAATCCTCATGAAAGCCATCGTTCTCACCGCCAACGGCGGTCCGGAAGTCCTGCAGCTGCGCGACGTCCCCCTTCCCCGCAACGGCCAGCCCGGCCCCGGTGAAGTCCTCGTGCGGGTCAAGGCGGCGGGGGTCAACCCCATCGACTACAAGCTCCGCCAGACCGGTGCCGCCGGCATGGGTCCGGGACGCATCCTCGGCGTGGATGTCGCCGGCGTGGTCGAAAAAGTGGGCCTCGGCGTCACGCATCTGGTGGAAGGGGACCGCGTGTTTTACGCCCCGGAGTTCACCCAGGAGGGCGGCCCGGGCGGCTATGCGGAGTTCAACCTGCCGCGCGCCGCCATCGTCAGCAAGATCCCCGAGCACCTCGACTTCGTCCACGCCGCCGCCATGCCCCTGGTCGCCCTCACCGCCTGGGAAAGCCTGATGACCCGCGGACGCCTGCGCCCCGGCGAGACGCTCCTCATCGCCGCGATCAACGGTGGCGTGGGCAGCGTCGCCCTGCAGATCGCCAAGGCCGCCGGAGCGTTCGTCGTCGGCACCTGCAGCGCCCGCAGCATGGGCTTCGTCCAGTCCATCCCCACCGTCGCCGGCACCGGGCCTGACCTCGCCTTCGACTATGCCACGCCCGACTGGCCCGCGGCCATTCGCGCGGCTCTCGACGGCGGGGCGGGCGGCCTCGATATCGTCTTCGATGCCGCCGGTAAAGATGTGCTGCTCAAGACCCTGCCCCTGCTGAAAAATCGCCCCGACGACGTCGGCCGAATCGTCACGATCGTCAACCCCGAGGGCAAGCTGGCGGAACTCTATCGCACCAACACCGAGCTGCACTACGTCAGCCTCATGCACAAGCGGCCGAGCATGGAGCCGCTGCGCGTGCTGCTGGAACGCAAGCAGATCGTCCCGCTGGTGGAGCGCGTGATGAAGCTGGAGGCAGCGGGCGAGGCGCATCGCAAGCTGGAGGCAGGCGGCGCCAAGGGCAAGACGGTGCTGGAGGTGTGAAGGGTGGATGGCTACCGATGGGTTTTGCGACGCCGAGCTGGGGCGAGGTCACGGCACCGGCGGTGCGGTCATCCACGCCCAGGCGAGTAGGAACATGGCCAGCGCGAGCAGAATCACGCAGGCGAGGCGCACGACGATGCCCCATGTCGCTAACCTTCGTCCTGCGGGAACCCCAGACGCGCCCCCCGGGGCTCAAGATTCCCC